>CANOGG010000135.1 GCA_947565485.1 uncultured Mycoplasma sp.
GCCCCTAGTATAGCACATGAAATGCGCGAAATTTGTCGAATCTTGGAACCAAAGTGAGATTTTGTGAAGAAATATGTTAAATAGGCGCTTTTTTATTTGATAAATGTTTATTTTAACGGTATAATTGTTATGGAGTGTGAAATTTTCATGGATAAATTAATGGGAATTGTTTTAACTTTAGGGGCTGGTTTGTTTTTCTTAATTGGTGGTTTAATTTCTTTAAAAGTAAAAAATAAAGATAAGCTCAACTCTTTTAGTGTGGCTTTAGCGTTAGTGATTATGATGGGATTAATTATTTTTGATTTAGGGCCAGAGGTTTTAGAACTAGTTCATGGTGAAGTCCTTTGGAAGAAGATTTTGGTAATAGGGGGAGGAGTATTTTTAGGTTTGTTTATTTTGAAAATTTTGGATAAGTTTGTTCCAGCGCATCATCATAATCATAAAGAAAAGCATGATAATTTAGAAGAACATGAAAATCATGTGAGTCACATTGGAACTCTTACAATTATTAGTTTAATATTACATAATATATTAGAAGGTTTTGCAGTATTTGGAATGGCAAGTAATAATTTTAAAATTGGACTTTTAACTTCGGTGTCGGTGGCACTCCATAACATTCCTTTAGGCACTCATATTTTTAGCGCAATAAATATTAGAAAAAATAAAAAGTGGCTAGTACTTCTTACTTTGTCAAGTTTAATGGGAGGACTTATATTTTTAGTTATAGGTTCAATTAGTAATTTGGTGCTGGCTTTGGTGAGTGCGATAACTTTAGGAATGATTTTATATATAGCAGTTTTTGAGCTCGCTTTAGAAGTTTGGCATAACAAAAGAAAAAGGGAGACTGGTTATGGGATAATTTTAGGAGTCTTAATTTTGGGAGTGGCAATGTTTTTATAGGAGGTAGAACATGAAGAAAGTCTTAGTTACAGGGGCTGCGGGTGTTATAGGAATTAATGTTATAAAATTTTTGCTTAGTGAAGGGAAGTATGAGATAACGGCGATTGATTTACGTAGTAAGGAATCACAAAATCGCTTGAAGAGATATAGGCGGAGAATTAATATAATATATGGTGATATAAATGACCGAGTTTTGATGGAAGCTTTAGTGAAAGAGCAGGATGCGATAATTCATTTAGCAGGAGTGCTTCCTCCGATTGCTGATATAAAAAGAGATTTAGGTAAATTGGTAGAATATAATGGGACAGAAAATATTGTTAAATCTCTTAATTTTTATAATCCAGATTGTTTTTTGGTTTATGCTTCTTCGGCGACTATTTATGGGGATGTAATTGATGCATATGTGGATTCTGATAAAGAAGTTACAGATTTAGATTATTATAGTAAAATGAAAGTGAAAGTTGAGAAATTAATTAAAGATAAACTTAAAAATTATACGATAATAAGATTGCCTCTTGTTTTGACGCATCCTAAAAGTGGGAAGTTTATGTATAATGTGAAGAGATTAAGTGAAGTCGAGGCCATAACTGATAATGATGCAGGTTATTTGTTTGCGGCTAGTATGGATTATCAAAAGGAACTTAATAAAAAGATATTCAATGCTGGAGGGGGCGATGCGACGAGGGGAGTTTATAAAGATATATTAATTAAAATACTTGAAATTTATGGTTTTAGTTGGCATTATTTTTTAAGTTTGGTGTTTATAGATAAGAATTTTTATGTTCAGAAGTTTAAAGATAGTGATAAACTTCAAGATATAATAGATTTTAGAAGTGATTCGCTTTCGAGTTATTATATGAGAGTGAAGAGAACGACAAAGAAAAGAACAGTTGCGCGGTTAGTAGCGAAACCCTTTATTTGGGTATTAAGAGGTAAGAAAAAATGATTGGATTAGCATTAGAAGGTGGGGGAGTTAGAGGTTCTTATCAAGCAGGGGTGTATATGGCAATGTATGAGTGCGGAGTAAATATTGATGGGGTTTGCGGAACAAGTATAGGAGCTTTAAATGCGGCGGTTATTGCAAGTGGGCGAGGGGATGAATTACCACGGATTTGGCGAAGTCTTAGTATGGGACATGTCTTTGGGTTTAGTGATGCATATATTAATTATGTGAAGAGGAAAAAGAAGAATTTAGATTTCTTTAAATATGCGATAATAGGAACAGTTAAGGTTATTAAAAATAAAGGGATTGAGTTAAAGGGAGTTAGAGAAGTTATTGATGATTATTTAGATGTAGATGCTTTAATTGCTAGTGATATTGATTTTGGAGTTTGTACAGTAAGATTCAAAGATTTTAAACCACTTTATTTATTTAAAGAAGAGATGAATCCAGAGAGGATAAAAGATTATATTTTAGCGAGTGCTTTTTTACCGATATTTAAAAGAGAGAAGTTGATAGATGATAATTATTATTTAGATGGAGGCTTTTATGATTTGGGGCCGGTTAATATGCTTATAAATAAAGGATATGAGACAATTTATTTGGTTAAGGTGCATGGTATAGGAATTAGTCGGAAATATGATAGTAGTAAAGCTAATGTGGTGGTTATTGAGTCGAAGAGAAAGCTTGGGGGAGTAATTGATGTAGACCCAAAGAGAGTGGAAGAGAATATTAATATGGGATATTATGATGCGATAAGAGTTCTTAAAAATTATGATGGGGAGAAGTATGTGTTTAGAAATAAGAGGGAGAGTTATTATCGTTATATTAATAGAAAAGTAAATAAGAAATTATATAAGAGAGTAAGAAATTTTTTTAAGACGAAGAGTTATAAAGAGACGACGATTAAAGCTTTAGAGTATGTTATGGAACATGAGGGAATTAATTATTATCAAATTTATAAACCGAGGAAGATTATTAATTATATAAGAAAGAATTATTCTAGTGATATATTCTTTTATAGATATATAAAAAAGTTGAAAACTTGGGGGTTATAGGCTAGACAGAATAGTATTTTAAGTGATATAATTTAACAGATTTTAGGAAGGTGATTTATTTATGGGACGAGCTTATGAGGTTAGAAAAGCAAGTATTCAGAAAACTGGGGCGATAAAAGCAAAGACATATTCGACTTTTGCAAAAGAGATTTATTTAGCAGCGAAAAAAGGGAGTCCAGAACCGGAGGCTAATATTGTTTTAAAAAGAATGATTGAGAAAGCAAAGAAGGCACAAGTTCCTAGTGATATTATTAATAGGGCGATAGAGAAAGCGAAGGGTGTTGGAGGCGAAGATTATCATGAAGTTGTTTATGAAGGATTTGGTCCAGGGGCTTCGACACTTATTATTAAGACTTTGACCGACAATGTAAATAGAACGGTAGGAATGGTTAGAGCAGCGTTTAATAAAGTTAATAAGAGTTTAGGTGTCACTAATAGTGTTGCTTATAATTATGATTATCTAGCGATTATTACTTTTAAGTCTGATAAAGATGATGATATATTAATGGCTTTGTTAGATGAGGGAATTGAGCCGGTTGAATTTGAAAGTGAAGAGGGAGAGCTTACCATAAGTGTACATCCTAATGATATTAATAAGACGAAAGATATTGTAGAGAAGATTATGGGAAATATTGAATACTTATTTGATATGGTAGGGAATTTTCCAAAAGAAAAAGTAGAGCTTCATGGTGAAGATTTAGAAGTATTTGATAGGCTTTATAAGTTACTGGATGATATTGAAGATGTAACAGAGATTTATCATAATGTTATGGGGAGAGATTAGCTTACTTTATGGTAAGTTTTTTTGTTCAATTTTAAATTTTGATAATATTTGGGTAATTAGATTTAGATAAAGAAAAGAAATGATATGGTTGCAAGCAATCTTGAATTTAAAAATATATTTAAATTATATTTAAATGCAAACTTAGGGATGCGATATCTAAAGTGTACCAAAAAAAGTATATGTAATGGTTAAAGTCGATAAATTAAAATATTAATTAAAAAGAAATGAAAGTAACTAGATTTTGTGGAAATACGTTTTTTAAAGTAATTGAAATTTAAAAAAATGTAAATAGTAGTGGCTAAAATATAAAACAATAATTAGCTAAAATGTAAAATAAAAAGCAGCTAAAATGTAAAATAATATTCACAAAAATGAAAAAATGTAGTATAATCTAATAAATGGAGGAGATATAATGGAAAAGTACTTACCTAGAATTGTTGATGAAGTATTACAAAATAAATTAGAATATATGGGAGCTGTTTTAATTGAAGGTTGTAAATGGTGTGGGAAATCTACTACAGCAAAACAACTAGCAAAAAGTTATATAGAGTTTCAAAACCCCGATAAGAAAACTCAATATGACAAAATTAATCAAACTAAACCATCACTATTTTTAGATGGAGATAAGCCAAGACTTTTTGATGAATGGCAAATGTATCCAGTTGTGTGGGATTCTATTAGAACTGATGTTGATCATACTGGATTAAAAGGTCAATATATATTAACGGGTTCTGCACGTCCATTAGAAG
>CANOGG010000136.1 GCA_947565485.1 uncultured Mycoplasma sp.
CTGCACTCCCCACATTCTTCGCATAAACTGTCTGATATCTATCTTTCTCTTCTAGCTTTTCATGGATATAAGGTGGAAGAGGCATCTCTCCTAGTCTATCTAATATTTCCATTAATATCCCTTGATAAATTAATTTTACCAAGACTATTCCTTCACTCTGTTTTTCTACAACCTCAGCCTCTAATTCCTCACCAAAACTTACCTTTGTTCCTAGCTTTAATCTCTTCGCCGGTCTTGACAAACACTCCCAAACATCATTTCCTCTATCCTTTAATAAAAGAAGCTCAATAACTGCCCCTGTCTCTATCTTCGTTCCAATAAGTCTTGCGGGAATAACTTTTGTATCATTTAAAACTAAAACATCGCCTTCTCTTAATTCATCTAATATATTATTAAAATGTTTATGTTCTATCTCGCCAGTCTTCTTATCTAATACCAATAACTTTGAATTATCTCTTTTTTCCAGTGGTGTTTGAGCAATAAGCTCTTCTGGCAAATCATAATCAAAATCACTCAAATTCATTATTATCACTCTCTTCTAAAAAATCTGTTACCCTAATCATAATCTCGCCTCCAATGTCATCAATCGCCCGAAGTTTATCATCTCTCAAACAATCAATCTTCACATAATCATAAATCTCTCTGAGTTCAAAATAAGCTATCTCTGCCATTCGAAGTATCGCAAGATTAGGCACATCTCCTCGCATTTCCTTAAGTATTTTAACATGTTCATAAGGTAAATACAAGAACAGTACTAAATCTGGTCTCGGTAAATCCAGTAACACAAACTCTAAATTATCCAGCCATTCATACATCATATTGCGTCTTTGTATGTCTTTAATCTTCCCCCCTTGAAAAGCCATATTCGATTCTACATATCTATTTACTACCACTATATAACCATCAAGAAGATATTTCTTAATCTTATCTATATTGTATACTCTATCCGCCGCATAATATAAAGACGATATCTTAGGATCAACATTCTCTATTCCCTCACTAAAAAATGAACTACCCTCTTTCCCAAGATATGCCTCTTTTACTATCTTTCCCGTTGGACTCTCATAATTAGGAAAACCAAAACTTATTGCTTTATATCCCATCTCTTTTAAATTTTTCACTAGTAACTCTGTTTGTGTTTGCTTACCCGAACAATCAGTTCCCTCAATTACTATCAATTTACCTTTAACCATTAATAATTCAACCCCTTAATATCTTTGAATTGGAAAAGCATCTGTTATCTTTTCCACAAGCGTTCTAACATGTATTATTGTATCCATATTTTCTCTATCTATTAACGCCATACAAATAGCCATTCCCACAATACTAAATTCTTCTCTTCCAAGTCCCCTCGAAGTCATGGCCGCTGTTCCTATTCTAATACCACTAAAACTCTTCGCATCATCTCCAGGTATCTTATTTTTATTCACTGTAATATTTACTCTCTCAAGTACTTTTTCTGCCTCTTCCCCTGTTATCCCAAGACTATCTTTCACATCTACTAAAACTAAATGATTATCAGACCCATCTGTAATAATCTTCCAATGATTAAACTTAAATACTTCAATCAATGCTTGCGTATTTTCTACCACAGCTTTGGCATACTTCTTAAAACTTGGACTCAATGCTTCTTTAAAACATTGTGCTTTCGCCGCAATAACATGCATAAGTGGCCCTCCCTGAACCCCTGGAAATACTGTCTTATTAATCTTTTTTATAATATCTTCTCTATTAGTTAAAATAAAACCTCCCCTCGGTCCTCTAAGTGTCTTATGCGTTGTCGATGTTACAACATCCGCATACTGGACTGGATTTTGATGCACTCCTCCCGCAACTAACCCTGCAATATGCGCCATATCAACCATCAATATTGCTCCAACTTCATCCGCAATCTCACGAAACTTCTTAAAATCAATCGCTCTTGGATAACTACTAGCCCCTGCAATAATCATTTTAGGTTTCTCTTGCTTCGCTAGTTTTCTTATCTCTTCATAATCTAACATCTCTGTTACTTCATCGACAGTATAACTAACAACTTCATAATCTAGCCCACTAAAATTAAACTTTGACCCATGCGATAAATGCCCTCCATCCTGAAGCGCCATTCCTAAAATCTTATCACCAGGTTCTAATAACGCCCGATAAACTGCTAAATTAGCACTTGACCCACTATGAGGCTGCACATTCGCATACTTAGCGCCAAAAAGCTTTTTCGCATATTCTATCGCTAAAGTCTCTATTTCATCAACGTACTCACATCCTCCATAATATCTCTTACCGGGATATCCTTCCGCATACTTATTAGTTAAAATACTTCCCTGTAACTCCAAAATACTCTTCGATACATAATTTTCTGAAGCAATAAGTTCTAAATTATTCTGTTGTCTTAAATTCTCTTCATTTAAAGCTTTTCTAATCTTCTCATCCATGAGTTTCCCTCCTTTATTTCTACTAACTTAACATTTAATTTTTTTCTTTATCACCAGATATTATTTACAATCTAAATTTGTTTTATATTTTTGCATCCTACTATTTGGCTTATCTGGTGTTGTCATTTCTAATTTGCGTTCATTTAATAATTTATTTATATATTGACACTTAAAATAATAAACATCTTTAAAACCAAAATACTTTGTTATTTCTTTCAGTGATTTTTCTATTTTACATAATTATAAAATTTCCATTTCACTTACTGACTGACTTACTGACTTTATTTTGGTCAATACTATCTAAATACAGCAAAACATCCTTATCAAAATAAAAATTTATTCTTAAAAAATTAGAGAAAAATTCAAAATTAGATTCATCACATACTTTCATTATCATCAATACCAATATAAATTAATCCACCTTCTCGGTAATTAAGGAATGCAATTACTTCTTGTTCAAAATCTTTATTTAAACATTTTTTGTTTTCAATTCTATTCGTTTCAATTCTCATTTTGACCTCCGCTTAGCACTTTCTACCACATTACTAAGAAGCATCGCAATCGTCATTGGTCCCACTCCTCCAGGAACTGGTGTAATATATGCTGCTTTCTTACTCACACTTGCTGTATCAACATCTCCTACAATCTTCCCCTCTAACCTATTAATACCTACATCAATTACTACTGCTCCCTCTTTTATATAATCTTCGTCAATAAAATTAGCCTGGCCGATAGCAACAACTAATATATCCGCCATTCTAGTAACTTCTTTTAAATTCTTTGTTTTTTTATGAGCAATAGTTACTGTCGCCTCTCTATTAAGTAATGCTAACCCAAGAGGTCTCCCCACAATCTTACTAGCACCTACTATCACCACATTCGCACCACTTAACTGAATATTATACTCATCAAGTAACTTAAGTATTCCAAGAGGAGTCGCCGCCATCATCCTCTCTTTATTTGCTACTATTCTTCCCAAATTATCAAAGCTCAGCCCATCGACATCTTTCTCTGGACTTATATAACTGTTTATTACTTCCTCATCAAAAGTATCTGGCACTGGACTCTGAATCATAATTCCTTTTACATCATCTAACTTATCTAACTCTTTTATCTTCGCTATTACTTCATTTTGCCTATCACTTACCCCAAAATGATAGACTTCGCCCAATACTCCTACTTCCCTACATGCTTTAACCTTATTATCAACATATATCCGACTCGCATCATCTTCACCAATCCATATTATCGCGAGCCTTGGTTTAACTTTTAAAGTTACTACTTCTCTTATTAACTCTTCTCTAATTCTTCTTGCTAACTTTTTCCCATCCATTATCAATTTAATCATCTCCCTAGAATAAAGTTCCCTGCCTACTTATCTTCAAATGCTTATAAGCTTTCTCTGTTGCCATTCTTCCCCTTGGTGTTCTCTTAATAAACCCCTCCTGTAACAAAAATGGCTCCACAACATCTTCTATCGTTGTTACTTCCTCACCTATCGCAGTTGCTATTGTCTCAACTCCCACAGGACCTCCATTAAACTTATTTATAAGCGCCTCTAAATATTCAATATCTATCTGGTCTAAGCCATACTCATCAACCTTAAGTCTCTTTAAACTATCCACTGTAATCTCATGACCTATCACCGCATCTCCCTTAACGAGTGCAAAATCTCTAACTCTCTTAAACAAACGATTAGCAACTCTTGGTGTCTTTCTACATCTCTTTGCAATCTCTAAAGCAGCATCATCTTCAATATTCATACTAAGCACTCTACCTGTTCTCTTAACTATTTGCTGTAACTCTTCATCTTTATAATAATTAAGCTTCGATATAATACCAAATCTATCTCGAAGTGGACTCGACAAATCTCCAGCCCTCGTCGTTGCCCCAACAAGTGTAAACGGCGGTAAATCAATCTTAATACTTCTACTCTTTCCATCTGCCCCTATAATAATATCTAACTCATAATCTTCCATCGCGGGATATAATAT
>CANOGG010000137.1 GCA_947565485.1 uncultured Mycoplasma sp.
GATATGGAAAAAGACAAATTGGAACATTTACAGCATGATGATGAGCGAATCTTGGAGGAAATAAAGCAGGAAATAGAGCTTATAAAAACATCGAGAGAATATGTAATTGCGAAAAGTGCTGATGATTTTAGAAAAAGATAAGAAGCGGAGTTGTGATACTATGTTTTATAAATTATTTGAGATTGATTTTAATAATAAACGTTTTGGGATATTTATGGATAAAGATGCGAGAAGAACATTTCTGGAAATTAAAGATGATGGAGAGTATGTTTATTCTTTTTTTGATGATTATAAAGTTCTTAATAGAATATTTAATTGTTCGAGATGTAATGTATTTTATGTTCCAAGGTATGATTTTCAGGAAAAAGTTAAAGTGATGAAGAAGAATGTAGTGATGTTGCTAGCAGTTGTAACAATGTTAAATAATATAAGTGTTGCTCAGGCATCTGAATTAAAACTGGATGTTTTAGATGATGAATTGGTGATTTCTTCGGAAGAAGCGGATAATGAATTTATAGAATATATTGATATAAATGATGTTAAAGAGTTAGATGCTTATATTGGAGAGTTAGATGTTACTAAAGAAATGGTGATTGAAGCTATAAATAAGAATGATAATCTTAATGTTAGATATAAGAGAATTGCGCTTACCTTGGTGGATAAACTTGTAGAAAAGTTTCCTAATATAAATTTGAGGATATTTTATGAAAATATAAAGGATATGAAAGTTTTAGAATATACAAGAGAAGAATTTAATGAGATTTATCCTGATGCTCGAGGTGGGGGAGCTAATTATAATAGTGAGACATGGGTTGGAGATGAGGCATATATTAAAGTTGGAGATGCGAAAGATTTGATGAAGAAAATGTTTAATACAGAAATAGGTGAGATAAGTAATAACGTAGAGGGTTATATTACGACGTTTAAATGTGGGGTTTTTGCTTTAAATGAGGATGAGATTTTACTTAGTGGTGGTTGTGGAAATAATACAGAACATTATAGTAAAATTGATAATTATGATGTTAGAGATGAAGAGTTAGTTGTTTATGAATATGCGGCAAGATATAGTTTTGATGATGAGGGTAATGGGGAATTAGGTGATTATCATATTGATAAAAGTTTAAGTTTTACAAATGAAGAAGATGCAAGGAAGTATTTCGATAAATATTATGGGCAATATACGAAGTATAAGCATACTTTTAAGAAAAATAAGACTGGATATTATTGGTATGGAACAGAAGTAGCATAAGTTCGCTACTTTTTTTCTGCTTTTTAAAATTTACTTATAGCGTTATTTGTGTTATAATGGTTTTAGCTTGAATATATGGGAGTGATACTTGTGAATAATTATTTGATACCAGCTAATTCCAAGAAATCGATGCTTATATTAGGTTTCTTTACAATAATAGATTGCTTTTTGTTTGGGGCAGGGGTTTTAATAACAGTTTTGCTTTTGCTTATGATTCAGAATGCGAGTATGGGTGTTATGATACTTATTTTAGCACCAGCTTTAGTGACTGGGTTCTTGGTGTTGCCAGTGCCTAATTATCATAATGTTTTACAATTTCTAATAAATGTTTATACTTTTTATAGTGAACCTAGAAGATATGTGTGGAAGGGATGGTGTTTTGATGTCGAAGAGTAGCTATGGCTTTAGTGAAGATTGGCTTCCAATAAAACAAATTTTAAATGGAATGATACATCTGGAGAATGGTGAGTTTGTGACTGGAGTTAAAGTGCATCCTAGAAATATTTTTATTCAAGATCAGGGACTTCAAAGTGCGATTATTGGTAATTTGAGGAATTTTTATAATTCAATTAATTTTGAATTTTGGCTTATTATTGCGGATAGACCAGTTGATATAAGTATTTATTTATCACAGTTACAAATTCTTTATAATAATAATGGAGGAAGTTCAATTCAAAAGAAGATTATTATGGAAGATATTAATAAGGCTAATAGTTTTACAAGTGCCGAGTATAATGTTGTTGATACGGAGTATTTTATTTTGTTTAAAGAAAAGAGAATGGAGCTTGTACAAAAGAAGTTACATATGCTTATTAGTGGTCTTGCTAATTCGGGGCTTAATTCGACACAAACGTCTAATGATGATTTGAGAATGATTTTGGATAATTTCTTGAATGGGGGAGCAAATACTAGTTTTGGGACGGTGATGAGCTAATGAGTTTGAAGAGTGAAGTAGCGCCAAAGGGAATGGAGTTTAAGCCAACAGAGTTTACTTTAGGCGGGAAGTATTGTACGATTATGACAATTATTTCTTTTCCCAAGAGTGTTTATATTGGTTATTTATCAGATATTACAAGTATAAGTGGGGTAAAAGTTTCGATAAAACATATACCAATTGAGTTTAGTACTTTGCAGAGAATGCTTAATAAAGAGATAGCTGATTTAAAGATGAAATATCATAATGAGAGAGATAAGACAATACAGGAGAGAGTAAGGCAAGATTATGAGTCTTTGGAACAGTTTATTTCGATGCTGGCGGCAACACAGGCAAGAATATTTGATTTTCAGATGCATCTTATGATTAGTGCGGATAATAAAGAAGAGTTAGAGAATAAGAAGATGCAGGTTAGAACTTATTTAGATGCTCTGGGTATGAGGGGTGTTAGTTTGATGTTTGAGCAAGAGAAAGTATTGCAGTCGATTATTCCTATCTTTCCAAAACAGGATATTGAGGCAAGAGTGGGAACACCTATTCCTTCAATTACCGTGGCAGCGATGTATCCTTTTGTGTTTGATAGTGTTAAAGACTCGGGCAATGCAACACTTTTTGGGGTAGATTTCTCAGGTGGGGTAGTATTATTTAATCCCTTTTTGTATCAGATAAAGAAAGAGAATAATCGGAATAATGCCAACATGATTTTACTTGGTACAAGTGGTTCTGGTAAGTCGACTGCGGCTAAATTACTTCTTAGGTCACATATTAGAAATGGTTATAAAGTTGTTTGTATTGACCCAGAGGGTGAACTTGAGGAGATGGCTACTAACTTAGGGGGAGATTTTCTCGACTTAGGTAAGGGTGGTAGTTTTGGTATGATTAACCCTTTAGAAGTGGTTGTGGATACAGATGAAGAAGAGATAAGTCAAGGACTTAGTTATACAGTGTTGACAAGGACTTTACAACAATTAAAGGCTTTTATGAAGTATTTATATCCGACGATTGAAGAGGATGTATTGACGATGTTTAGTGAAGTGGTACAAGATACGTATAAGAGATATAAAATAGATTTTAATACTGATTTTTCGAATCTTAGAAGTGAAGAGTTTCCGACGTTTGATGATGTTTATGCGACGATTAAGGGTAGGTTATTGTCAATGCCGGATGCGACTAGAGAAAGAGATGTTATTGAAAGGTTAGAGTTAAAGATTAGACCACTTACAAAAGAGCTTAGATATTATTTTACGGGACATACTTCGATTAGTTTTAATAGTGATTTTATTGTATTTAATATTAGAGAACTTATGAATAGTGATGAGAATATTAAGAATGCTTTGTTCTTTAATATTTTGAAGTATGCTTGGGGTCTTTGTTTGGATAGAAATATAAATACAGTGATGATGGTAGATGAGGCGCATGTGCTTTTGTCGAGTAGGAATGAGCTTGGAGCAGAGTTTTTAGCCCAGATTCAAAGACGTTCCAGAAAATATAATACGGGGACGATGATAATTACTCAGCAGCCTACAGATTTTGCAGCGCCCAATATGATTGTTCATGGGAAAGCTATATTTGATAATGCTTCATATTATTTAGTAATGGGACTTAGAAAGCAAGCGGTAGATGATTTGGCGAAGTTGATAGATTTGAATGAGTCAGAGAAAGATAGTGTTAAATATTATAATCAGGGAGAAGCGTTATTTATTTGTGGTAATAGAAGAATGAGAATTAGTGTCGTGGTTACACAGGCAGAATTAGATTCTTTTGGTTCTGGTGGGGGTTTATAGGATGTAAGGTAAAACTTACTTCTTTTTAGTTGTTTATAATTTTCACTATTTTTATTGTTATCATATGATATAAAGGAAGGAGAAAAAAGATATGTATAACAATATTAAAAGGGCACAAGAATTAATTAATTGTTATAATGAACAGCATCCTAATTCAGGTGGCTGTTGTTGTTCTAATAGACCAGGTCCAACTGGGCCGACAGGTCCTACGGGACCAGCTGCAGCGACTGTCAATGTTGTATCGACACTTACTAGTGAGCCTGGGGCAAATGCGACAGTTACTAATATAGGTGATGAGTCTAATGCACTTCTTGCTTTTACAATTCCTAGAGGGGCTACAGGTCCAACTGGAGGAATTGGTGTGACAGGACCAACGGGACCAACTGGAGCAACAGGACCACAGGGAATACC
>CANOGG010000138.1 GCA_947565485.1 uncultured Mycoplasma sp.
CACCGCCCTCTTCAAATGTAGCAGATGATTTGAGATTTATTACTGGCCTAACACCAAAGAAAGTGACGTTCACGCTGGCGTCGTACAGGTAGCCATCCAAATTCACATAGAACACGCGAGCATAAGTGCCACTGTAATAGTTATACGGAGACATTGTCCAGTAATTAGTGTTCGTATATAGATACGTTGTATTCGTAGGCGAATTCCATACCATACCGGCCATCTGGACTTCATCTGCGGTTATCAAACCTACATTTGTCTTAAATATATCGTTCGCATCTGTACATAACAAACTTGGTGCTTTATTTCCATACAATCTTGTATATGCAGCATAATACGTTACTGTTCCTGTATTTGTTATTGTTCTATCATTACAGAATCCCACATCAATATCTATATAACTTCCATAATTTGTCTTCAATTTTGTATTATACCATCCATATAATGTTGTTGCATCAGTTGAATTTGTCTCTCCAAGTATTGTTGATGCTGTTCCTGTTCCATGGATCTCACCGTTCGTATACTTGAACCCTACATACATATTATCGGTTGCAGTTGAATTAAATGCACTTATTCCTATCCCAGTTCCTGTTCCAGTTGTTGCTGGTGCACTAGTCTTACTTGCGCTTGTTCCAGCATATATCATTCTTAGTGAACCATTACTATTATTTCTGATTATTCGCCACCAGATATAGTTCGAACCATCTTTTCCAAATACTACCCAGTTATTACTTACATCTCCTCTAAAATACTTGATAGGCTTGGTTCCCCCAGAATAGTCACCCTTAGTCCAAGTATATACTCCATTACCAGTTATTCCGGCAAACATACTATCATCAGTTGTTATTCCTTTTACTTTATCAAAGTAAAAATAACATCTTGTCCCCGATTTTGTAACTTCTCCTACTTTTACCTCGCCATTCTCGTATGATATTTTAACGTTACTATCTATCTCACCACTAACTGTACATCTTGTTTTCGTATTATCTGTATTTAGAGTATAACCACTAGCTGGTATCTTCCCATCACTTGCTTTGGTGTATGTACCACTTCCATCGTCAATATAAACCGCCATTAGTTGGTCGTTAGTACTTCTTTTTAGGGTATGTTTTCCTTTTATGGATGTATTATAAAATATTACAGTACTAATTAGAGTAATAGTTATAATTATTCCTATGATTAGTTTCCCCTTTTGTTTTAATGTTTCAATTTTCATTTTTTACCTCCAATTATTTTTGAAGGTATTAATTTCATATCTAGATATTATAATCTTACTTTTCCATTTATATAAACCAGTTTATATTTTAAGTATAATAATAATTATGAAAATTGTCAATCAAAATTTAGGTATTTTCCAGTAAAATATTTATTTTAGAGTTTTTTATGTAAAAATATCATTGGGTGATATTATGATATATAGAGATAGATTAGAAAGTTTAAGAATAAGAAAAGGTTTAACACAAAATATATGTGGTAGTTTAATTAATTTAGATAGTGGAACATATAATAATTATGAGAAAGAAAAAATTATTCTTCCATGTAAGCATGTTATTACATTATGTAATTATTTTGATGTGTCTATAGATTATATGTTTAATTTGAGTAATCAAAAACAGTATGAAAAGATGAAAAATTCATTTTCTAAGGATATGATTGGGCAAAGATTAAAAACATTTAGAAAAAATAATAAATTGTCTCTTAAAGAACTGGCTAAAATTGTGGGGTGTAGTTATGCGACTATTTCGGGTTATGAGAGTGGAAGATATTTGATATCAACGCCTATTTTGTATAGATTATGTAATAAGTATAGAATAAGTGCCGATTATCTTTTGGGGCGTGTTGATATACCGATGTATTTAGAAAAAGAAAAAAATAAATAACTTTTAAAATATAAAAACAGAGTATAGTTTAAAATTTATACTCTGTTTTTATATTTTAAAAGACTGTAGTTAGACTATCTTAAGATGTTAGGTTCCATGCACTACATATGGATGAGTTGAGGTGCCCTCACCGCCCTCTTCAAAGAGAGTGTCTGATTTCAGATTAATGACAGGTCTTACAGCAACCGAGGCTTCAGTTACTGTAGGTGGATTAAGTTGACCTGTTGAATATACACGAAAAACATGAGCTGGATTTTTATTATCTGACCATGCTGGAGTCATTGTCCAATAATGTTCCCCTGTATATAAATAAGAACTAGAATTTGTTAAATTATGATGCATACCTCCCATAGCAACTTCATCCGCGGTTATTAAGCCGATTGGAGTATTGAATATATCTCTTTTATTTGGGCACAATAAACTTGGTGATTTGTTGGTATTTAATCTGTTATGAGCACCGTAATAGGTTGTTGTTGTTCCTATACCGGTTCCACTGTATGGAGTTCTATCATTACAGAAACCGGCATTTATGTCTATTCTTTTAGAGTAAGTTAGACTTTTTCCGAGGGTAGCATTATACCAACCATAGAGTGTTGTTTTGTCTGTTCCATTTGTCTATCGTCACGGATTGTATTATATACTTTTGTTCCTATTGAGGTTCCTGCTCCTCTTGTTGCTGGTGCCGTTGTCTTATTAGAACTTAAACCAGCATATATCATTCTAAGTGAACCATTACTATTATTTCTAATAATTCGCCACCAAATGTATTGTTCGTCATCTTTTCCAAATACCACCCAGTTATTATCAACGTTTCCACGATAATACTTAATTAGTTGGTCACCATTTGAATAGTCGCCTTTATCCCAAATATAAATGCCATTTCCACTTGTTCCGTTAAATATATTGCTTGGTGTAGTAATACCATCTGGTATTTTATTAGAAACAGGTGGTACTTTATCTAGGTATACATAGCATTTAACTCCACCTGTTACTAATTTAGAAAAGGTTAAACTTTCATTTTCGTAAGTTATGGTTATATTGGCGATACTTTTATCTTTGTTTTCACATCTTGTTTTTGTAGTATCTTCATTTAGAACATAACCACTTTCGGGAACTTCTGATGCAATTTCATATTCGGCTGTATCACTTTCGATATAAACTTCGGCTAAATGTAGGTCTGGACGATTATATTTGATAGTGCCTTTAGCAATATTGATACTATTAGTACTGCGATATTTAGCTAAACTTAAAGATAGTACTAGTACACTAAATAAAGTAATGCTGATTAGTATTCCTATAGCTATTTTCTTCCCCTTTTGTTTTAATGTTTCAATTTTCATTTTTACCTCCAATTATTTGAAGGTATTAATTTCATATCTAGATATTATAAACTTACTTTTCCATTTTAATAAACTGAGACGTCTTAGTTTATGTTTTAATTTTACGTCAATTTAAAGCTGATGTCAATATTTTTTGCTCTTATTACTACTCGATTTTACTTTATAAACCATAAAAATGAGAAAATAAGGTTATTGAGGTGGTTTATGTGAATTATAGAGGACGCTTTTTGGAACTTAGAGAAGAAAATAATTTTTCGCAAAGGGATATAGCTAAACTACTTAAAATTTCTAAGTCAGCGTATAATCAGTTTGAACAGCAATATACAATTATACCTATTCAGAGGTTGAATGATGTAGCTAATATTTTCGACGTTTCAATAGATTATTTGTTGGGCTTTACTGATAAAAGAAAATATAAAGTTATGAAAAAAGAGTTAGATAAAAAAGTAGTTGGTGAGAGATTAAAGAATTTTAGAAAAGAGTATAAACTTACACAGGAAAAACTTGCAAATAAAATAGATACAACTCATCAAGTTATATCTAGATATGAACGAGGAACTTATATTATAGCAACTTCTTTTTTATATGCTATTTGTAAAAAATTCGAGGTTAGTGCCGATTATCTTTTGGGAAGAATTGATGAACAATTATAAATGGATAATAATAACTGATAAAAAATGCTAGTTAGTTTGGTTATCAGTTTTTTCTTGAATATTTTTTTGGCACTTTATTATGGTATGTATCTCCAGGATATATCCAAGAAGATAGATTGTTATAAAAATTAAATAATAAGGCCAATATGAAGTTGTTTTATCGTTTGAGAGCGATGATAGCGTATAACTTAAAATATTTCCTAAAAATGTAAGTATAAGAAAGATAATAGATATAGTTTTTAAAAAATTACTGATAAAAAATAAAATATCAGTCTGTTCGATTTTATTGCTAATATTATTACCACAAAATTTACAATAGTGGTTGTTTTCTTGATTTCCTTTTTACATATTCGACATATTTTCATTATCTTTCCTCCATTACTTATAAGCAATTTTTTATCTTTTAATAAATTTTAGCATTGATGTAATTATTATATAATATTAAAG
>CANOGG010000139.1 GCA_947565485.1 uncultured Mycoplasma sp.
ACCTTAAGCATCTCTGCAATCTCACTTTTATCATAAGGTCTATCTACATCTATCCCATAATATAATTTTACCTCTTCTCTTTGTCTCTCTGTTAAAATATCCAGTAACATCTTCACTGCTTCTTTATCATCTCTTCTAAATACTTCCTCGACCACATCATCATCACTTGCAATTATTTCTCCATACATTAACACCTTATCATCAAAAGTCCTAAAAACATCTTCTAAAGAAAGCATCTCTCCCCAAAACAATAACGCTCTTCTATAAGTTTGAAAATCAAGTCCTTCTTCTTGTCGAACTAAATCTAATACACTCACCCTTTCACCCCAGAGTGCTAAATAATCCTTCTTATTATATAATTCTCTCAATTTAGCTGCTACATTACATGGCACTTTAACTATATTAGCATTCTCACATAAAGCATTTATAATATTATTTTTTATTGCTTTATAGGCATAAGACGAAAAAGCATAATTCTTTGTAAAATCATAACTATTAATGGCATTTATAAGTCCTATTATCCCCTCTTGCTTAATATCCGCTTCTTCAAAACTATAAATTTTAGCAACACTAAGCATTTTTGTTGTCACCATCACCACTAATCCCATATTTTTTAAAATTAATTCTTCTAAAAGAGCCTCATTACCTCTTCTATATTCTCTAAGAAGTTTTAAATTTTCCTCATTCCATTTATTCATAACAACCACTCTCCTCTTTTATCTCGAATACTTCTTATCCAAAATCTTTTTTAATTTTTCATGAGCAAGCTTCATATAACAATATATATTAGCATCGCTAGTCCCCAGCATATTAGCAATCTCTCTTTTTCCATAACCACCCCTATTATCAAAACCATAATATAAAGAAATAACTCTAAACTGCCTTGATGTTAAACTTAAAAGCAAATCTTCAACTTCCTCTTTCGTCTCTTGTCTCTCTAACTCTAAACATACATCCGTATCTCCGGCAACCGTAGAAACTAAAGCCTCCATCTCGCCATCTATTTCTACTAACGTATCTAAAGACTGAAGTCTCTCTCTAAAATACCAAGCCCATTGATACTTTTCTACGTCTCCGCCTATTCTTGCCATTAAAGATTTTATATTTACTTTCTTCCCCATCTCTTCACTTTGTTTCTTCTCTTTATAAATTATATCCATCTTCTCTTCCATATCAACAGGTAACCTTACCATTCTATCATAATTATAAATAGCTCTTATTATCCCATTCGTAATGGCCTTATACGCATAAACCGAAAAACTATTCTCCATCGCCTCGTCATAATTTCTTACTGCTTTAATCAAAGCTACAATTCCCTCTTGTTCCAAATCTTCCTTTGTTAAACTCTGATATGTTTTCGCCCTTAAAAATTTTATCACACAAAAATATCTTCCAGTAAATTTTCTTCACCACTCTGATATCTTTTAACTAATTCTTCATTCTGTCCCCTTATATATTTTTCTAAATTTTGCACTCGAAGTATTACATCGCCAAATTCCCCCAACCTATAACTACCAAGCGCCACCTCTCTAAACCATTCCATATCCTCTATAAAATATTTTTTTACTAACTCTCTAAACTTTAAACTTTTCCTATATGCTCTAATACTTGCATTATAAACACTAATCTCTTGACTGTTAGCAAAAACTAAAAATTTATCACATTCCTCTAATAAATCCTCCCGTTTGTTAACCTCAAAATTAAAATACTCCTCTAAATAATTATCAACTAACCTCTGATTATTTTGATAAATTTTCTTTCTCTGGATATTCTTGAGAGTTCTCCGCCAATATCTTAAAAAATCTTCTTCTCCATTCCAATTTTTAATTGCTCTCTCAACCTCGATATCATTCTCTTCTCTAAAATTTAGGTATCTTTTTAGCTCCTGAATATCCATATAACCATCTAAATAAGCATTCACTACCCTTTTAAAATCCATACTCTCTTACCCAACTCCTACATCTATCTTTGTAAGGCCTCTCTTCTTTTTAAAGCCCAAACCATCCTTTCTTTAGCCACTCTAAGTAAACTATTAACGTTTGTTCTACTAACATTTAATATTTCTGCCACTTCATATTCTCTTAAACCAGCCTCCCCTCATGATTCCTCCATCAACTATCTCTTCACTAGGAATCACATCTATAAAACAAGTCTCACTATCATCATTAAGATTCTCATTAAGCGATATCATTTCTCCACGAGCCGCGAGTGCCATTCCGTAATATGAGGAATAATTCATTTCTCGCACTAAATCTAGAACATTAACACTCTTTCCCAATTCTTGTTCTCGGGATTTCTTAACTTGATATAATTTTCTTAAATTTTCTCTCACCCGTACTGGAATCGTTATCATTGCATCTTTATTATCTAAAGCACGCCTTAAATGCCTCTTTATCATTACAACCACAAATGACGAAAAAACATAACCTTCTTCTTCATCAAATCTTCTAATTGCTCGTATTAATGCAATTACTCCCTCCTGCACCAAATCTTCTCTACTAAAACTCCCGTTTATCATTTAAAATTATCTGGTTAACAGAAGTTTGGACTAAACCTATATTTCTCTTAATAATTTCTTCTAAAAGTTCCTCTTCTCCCATTTGATATCTTCTAACAAGTTCCGCATTCTGATAATCTTTACTATTCTTCTTTATATTAGACGCGGTTAAAATAAATATTATAAAATCCCTTTCATAACTAATATCACTCGCTAAACCTTTAAATGCTTCTTTATCGCTTAAAAATAAACTATCTATCAATTCACGAACCTTATCATTATGCCAAATAGCATTAAATACCACTTTATCAATCTTAATATCATTAGCGCCTAAATACCTAAATAATTTCCTAAACTCTAAAAATAACTCTTCTCTATTAACACCTGTAAAAGTAAACTCAGTATCTAGATAATCCCTCACTAACTGTCCATTTTTCTTATTTAAAATTTTCTTTAACCGACTGTCTAGATTTGCCCTAAAATAATATACAAAATCCATTATTACATCATAATCATCTATCAAATCACAGGTAATATCTTCTAAAACTTCATCAGAAATACCTAACTCTTGATATTTATCTCTTCCTCTATCTATCATTGGTTTTAATATCTTCATAATAACTTTTATATCCAAATTACCCCTCTGATATTCTAATATTGCCTCTTTAACATCCATGGTACCAACCCCTTAAATTTCCGCTAATATCATACACTAAAATACATAAAAAGTCAAATTTACCCCAAGAAAAAACTAGCCTACCTAGACTAGCTTACTTTAAAGTCTCACTTCTCTTTACGATATATATCTTATCTTTCCGATAAAATGCATAAAATACATCTCTAACTTCTAAGTTTTTATTTTTAAGTTCATTTAACAACCACACTTTAGTCTTATGAATATATTTAAGCGCTTTCTCCTGTACTTCACCATCAACAATTAATGGCATCGGATAAGCACTCTTAAGTTTAAAGAAGTTATACTTAAATATTGATAATTTTCCATTAGGTTCCAAAAAAGCATACTCGACATCTTCGATATTCCTAATCTCCTTTTGTCGTAAACTAAGTAATAAATCATCCATACTATATCTCTGTTTTACCATCTCATGATAATTAATCTTACCATTTACAATTATAAGTGATGGTTTGCCTCCAAATATCGTTCTAAAAGTTCGTGATTTTACTGAAACAAAAGCCAATAACAACTCCAACACCACTAAAAGGGTAATTGGTAAAATTGTTAAAAAAATCGAATCATTAATATTTTCAATACTAATCGCCACCAACTCTGCTATTAATATTGAGACAATTAAATCTATAATTCCTAACTGACCGATTTCTCGCTTACCCATAATTCGATATGCAAACGTTATAAAAAAATAAAAGAATAACGTTCTAAATATGACATTAAATAATTCCATAAACTTATCACCTAAAATTATTATGTATCTATTCATATTTTTTTAATCAATAAATATATATTAAGTAGGTGATTTCTATGTTAAAAATTTTTGAATATTTAAAATATCTTGGCTTATTCTGTCTCTTTATAATTGGTATAGCTTTATTTACATCTATTATTAGCTTAACAAGCATGAGTACCCCTTTAATTAATAAATTAAGTATTATTCTAACTGCTATCTCTTTCTTTATTATCGTCACTCTAGCTAGTCATAAAATATCTGAAAAAGGCTATATCTTAGGTCTTAAACTAGGCTTAATCTTTATTATTATGCTAATACTCATAAATAGTTTCTTATTCCACAGTAAATTCACACTTGACCGTCTTATCTATTACATAATTCTCTTAACCAGTGGTATCC
>CANOGG010000140.1 GCA_947565485.1 uncultured Mycoplasma sp.
TCTATATTTTGGAATTAAAAAAAGAAAGTTTTGGTAATTTTAAGCTTCCTTTTTAGAGAGTTAACTCACGGGTATTTAAGTTTTTTTGTTTGAGGCCTTTAATTTTAGTTAAAGTTTTAGTTAAACAATAAAGATATTCTTTAGGTGGTAGTTTCTCTTTAGATATCAAGAGTTCGTGACGAATATTTAGAATTTCAATTGTTTGGTCAAGATTATCTAATAAATACTCGCCATATATAATGACCCGAGGTAGATATTCAGGAGTAATCTCGGAGATGATTTCTTTTTGTTCACTTTTAGAACAATACTTGATAGTTTGCCAGAAGCATTTAGCGAAGTCATCGCGGACTTTTAAGATATTTTTGATATGGCCGTCGTTGGGCAATGGTAAAGTATGCATAAGTTTTAGAAGCATAGAGACTTTATCAGAACTAGAGGCAATATTATCAAGAAAACTCGTGATAAGATGATTGTACTTGGAAAGATATTCTTCCTCAGATATAAATAGAGTTCTATTGTTTATTTGGGTAATAATGTTGTTTAAGTCTTCTTTTAATTCACGGATACATAAGGATTTAAAGTCGTGGTCGAAAGAAGAAGTGGTTTCCTTATATTGATAGTTATGAAGACTAGTTCCATATTTTTCTAAAGCATTCTGTAGTAAAGCGAAATATTCGTGTTCTTCTTCCTTAGGCAGTAAAAGTATCATACTTTCAATGTTACTTATTAGAGTGATGATTTCTTCATTAGTTAAGTCTGTTTCTAGTTCAAGATTATTTGTTTTAGGTTGGGGAGTTTTTTCAGAATTAAGAGTTGTTGTTTTAGATAATTTGGTATCAAAATAATAAAGGTATGTCATAGATAAAGCACGATAATCATCATACTGTTGGCGATACTCTTGATATTTTCTGAGAGGTTCAGAGATTACGAGTTCAATATTGCCGAAAAAGGCGATAACCCAAAGAAATTTCATAAGGATGCTCCATGTAGGTAATTCTGGGAAACAGCTGATATTTAGAATTAGCAAAAAACTGTTGAAATAATTAAAATTTTCGATTAAATTAAACTTGGGATAATTAGCTAAAAAAGTTTCTAATTTTTCACTAACGTTAGCAATTTGGCTTTCAGGAATAGTATCAAGGTCGACTTTAGCTAGGATTTCTAGACAAGAGGCAAGGCTCGAACTTGCAAAAAATTCTTCTTGGTATTTTTTAAATTTTTTTACATGTTTTTCTTTTTCGTTAGGCATTTCTTTTAAACTCCTTTTTGAGATTTTTATAATAACACTTTTGTTTTTGGTTGTCAAATTTTATTTTTACATTTATGTATCTTTATGGTAGAATAAGAGAAACAGAGGAGATGGTGATAAGATGAAGATAGAGAGGGAACAAAATATATTTGAAGCGTGTAACTATGATGCTTATAATTTTTTGAAGAAACATACAGAAATTAGAGAACTGACTGGAGAAGAATTAAGGCATATGAGGGCAGTGGTGGAAGTGATTAATAACTCTGGTAAAGGAAATAACTGTGTTTTAGGCCCAGGGGTTTCGACATGTTTAGAAGCGATATTTAGGCTTGAAGATGGAACATGGGTTGTTTGGAATACCGATGAGAGAAGAGGTTTGGCGGAGGCAAAACAATTTGGGAATATTAGCGATGCTTGTATGTGTCTCATTAAAAGATTGGTAAGTGGTGTAAAAACTGAGGAGGCAATTCATTATTTTAAAGAGATTTTAAGTCAGGAAATTCAAGAGGAAGAGTTAGAGGTATGGGCTAAAAGGTTTGATTATACGGTTTCTTATGCAAATAAGAGAAAACTTACAAAAAAATGAAAAAATATTTATTCAATGTTTAATGATATATTTATAATATAGGAAAGTTTAATTGGGGTTTTATCAGAGAGATAGAGGCATTTATGGAAAGTATCAATTTTAGAGATACGACTGGTTATGGTGTGGTAGGTTCCCCTATCAAATTCTTCGGGAACAAAATAAGTTAGAGTAACAAATGGTTCTTCGGCAATTTTACTCTGGATTTTGGTTAGTTCCTCATTTAGATTTTCTTCTAGTTCGGGAGTAAGTTCGATTTGAGAGGTCGGTGTTGTTGTGGAAGCGGCGATTTTTTCTTTGTAACCAGTTAAGGCGTTAAAAGAAGAAAATTGGGTAGCGCGATGGGCGATTGACATACGAGGGCGATTGGGAGATGTGTGATGTTCTAGATTGATGATAGATTGGTATTTTTCGTTCATGAGGTTTGTTTCCTTTCTAGGCTCTATGCCCTCCGATGGTGCCATTACGTTTGATAGTAGTGGCACCTTCTTCAAGATTGACACCTTTTAAGATGGCATTTTTGCCATATTTTTTCTTGATATCCAAGATAGTTTGTTGGACTTTCTTTTCATCTTCTAGTCTCGCAAGTTCAGATTTTTTTTGGTGGTCGATGGCAGTGAAATTAGTAAAGATATCAAATTGTTGGTAGTGGGGTTCGTCTTTCGTGTCATGGGCAGATTTTAAGTTAGCCGCATAGATATAGAGTCTTCTAATTAAGAGATTTTTATTAATTATGTGGTCGAAAAGTTCTAAGGTTTTGGTACAGATGAGTTGGGTGGATGAAGTCTTGGTTTCGAGTCTGATAGTACCATGGGCAGACTTAGGGACGTTTCGTCCATAACCGTCTTTATTGATAGGACCAGAGTAGTATCTGCTATAAAGAGGATTGGTTAGATTTTCAATGTCATAACCAACATGTAAGACTATTTGGTCTGTGATGTAGCCTTGTCTTACTAAGTCAAGGGATAAGCTTTCGGCCATCTCACGGATGACAAGTTTAGTTTTTTCATAATTATAAGGGCGATATAAGACTTGACCGGAGCTTAAGCTTTTGGTTTCAGGTTTATATTTTTTGATGTCATCGATGGTTACAGGTTCATAGCCCCAAGCATGATCGATGATGAGTTCCGCATTGACACCAAATAATTTGTATAATAAGTCCTCGTTTGTTTTAGAACAAAGGGCGATGTCGCCCATGGTATTTAGATTGTATTGTTTTAGTTTGGCAGCATGACCAGGACCTAAACCCCAAAAATCAGTTAAAGGTTCGTGACTCCATAGTTTCTCACGATAAGTAGCTTCAGTTAGTTCAGCGATACGAACACCAAATTCGTTAGGTTCGGTGTGTTTAGCAACAATATCCATGGCAACCTTGCATAAAAACATATTGGGGCCTAAGCCAGCGGTCGCGGTGATACCAGTGGTGTCGTAAACATCTTTAATCATTTTAGTTACGAGTTCTTTGGGCGTTAGATTATAGAGACTGAGATAACTAGTTAGATTGCAAAAGACTTCATCGATAGAATAGGAATAAATATCTTCGGGAGCAATGTATTTTAAGTAAATATTAAATATTTTTGTGCTATATTCCATGTAATCAGCCATATGGGGAGGAGCGATAATAAAATCAAGTTCGAGGGAACTGTTGTTTTTTAGGGCGATATCATCAACTGTTTTTTTAGTGAAGCGATGATATGGAGCTTTTTTTAGGCGGTCATAATTAATGGCTCTAACTTTGCTTTCGACTTCATAAACACGGGCACGACCTTTAAGACCATATTGTTTTAGAGAGGGAGTTATAGCAAGACAGACAGTTTTGGCAGTTCTGGTGGGGTCGGCGACTACAAGATTAGTAGTTAGAGGGTTAAGTCCCCTTTTACAACATTCAACAGAGGCATAAAAACTTTTCAAATCGATACAAGTAAAGATTTTTTCCACTTTTTAAACCTCCTAGCTGAATTTATTATATCACGTACAAATGTTGTTAGCAATTAAAAAATTAGGAGAAAAAATTAATACTTGAGTCTAGGGAATATTTTTACTATAATAGAGGTATAAATGCTGAATTCCAATTAAGGTTATTTATAAAATAAGAGGTAAAAATGAATAAGAAAAAAGCGAAAATTTCCTGAGGGTTTCTTTGATATCTCACTGCCTATTATAACAATTGAAGAAGCACTTAATGATGTAACTCCTGTTGAATGGGAAGAAAAATCTAAGGAAATTTTAGTTCATAAAAAAAGGCAGAATTTGGAAACTTTAGAAGTTAATTGTTTTGTTAGTATTTGAAATATAATTATACTTATTAAAATAAAAGTCCAATGTTGACAAATATTAAAAAATAAGCTAAAATACAGTCCTAGTAATTAATTAAATTTACATTTGGCTTTTGCTATGCTATTGCATTCAAAAATCTTAAATAAAAAACAAGTTTTTGTAAAAAAGGCA
>CANOGG010000141.1 GCA_947565485.1 uncultured Mycoplasma sp.
GGTTAGTCGGATATATTTTAAGGATGTCGATATGATTGTTTTTTGTACGAAAAATCCGGGACCGATAAGAGATTATTTGGGTGAGATAAAAGAGCCAATTTTTTTTAATGTGACAATAACACCATATAAAAAAGATATAGAACCTAATGTGCCAGATAAGAGAGAAGTAATTAGAGATGTTAAGATAATAGCAGGTATTTTAGGGCGAGAGAGAGTTATAGTGCGATATGACCCGATATTTTTAAGTGAGAAATATAATATATATTATCATATCAAAGCTTTTAGGAAGCTGTGTTCTAGTTTAGAGGGAAGTGTAGGTAAAATAATTGTATCTTTTATAGATAATTATAAGAATGTGCAGAAGAATATAAATGTTTTAAAAATTAAGAATTTTACAGAGGATGATTTTCGAGAGTTAGGATGGGCTTTTAGTGAGATAGCAAGGAGTTATGGGATGGTGGTTCAGACTTGTGGCGAGTACAGAAATTTAGAAGAGTGTGGCTTTGCAGTGGGAGATTGTGTATCTAAGGAGATAGCAAAAGAGATGACGGGAAAGAATTTTCCTAAGTGGAAGAGTAGAAATAGTAAGTATTGCAATTGTGTAGAGATGGTCGATATAGGAGAGTATAATA
The DNA here is from genome assembly GCA_947565485.1 of uncultured Mycoplasma sp. GTDB lineage: Bacteria > Bacillota_I > Bacilli_A > RF39 > UBA660 > Caccenecus. Next base: position 633 of record CANOGG010000141.1, read on the forward strand.
CTTGTAATCATTTGTGTAAGTATTGTTATGCAAATTTTTTAGAGGAGGAAATAAAAAAGAATAGGATGTTACACAATCCTAATTCGACAATGTTGATTGGTGAGATAAGGGTGGATGATGAGATAAAGATAAGAAAAAAGTAATTACTTTAAGAAAAGCATTATTAAAAGTTCGGCTAAAAGATTTTTGGTGTCTTTATCTAGTTTAGTGATGCTTTTTAAAAGAGAGAAGATTTTACTGATGGTGATATCTTTAGCGTCTTTAATGTCGTTAGTTTTAAAAATGGAAAAGATGTTTTCGACGATGGTTTCCCGTTCGGTGATGCTTAATTCTTCGAGTTTTTTAGTTAGTTTAAATTCGATATTTTTACTGCGCTTTTGTTGATGGTCAGGGATGAAATGGGTATTGTCACAAACCCAGGTGAAAGCATCGTGTTGGAGAATATTAAAGCTTGTTGATTTTACTACGGTGTAGTTTTCTTGGTGATATAAAATCATACCGATGATACTACATTTGGGAACAAACATCCTAATTTTAGAAGATATCTTTTGATAAGCTTTTGACTCGGCTTGTTTTTTTAGAAAGCCAGGGCCATCAAAGTTATAGATGGCTTTAATGCGGGAACGGATATAAAATTTGGTATTCATAGCAGCGCTGATGCTTAAATTGCCACCTTTAGAGTGACCGCCAAGATAGACTTTTTTATCCAAGAGTTTAACAGCTTTATTTAAGTAGACAGTAGCATATTTTTGAGTAGCAGTGGGATAGAGATAGGCAAGTTTGAAATCTTCTTTCCAACCGATGATGGATGTGTCAGTACCAGCAAAAGCAATAAAAATACTTTTATCACTTAGTTTCATAGTAAGGGCGTCAAATTGCATTTCATCGTTTACGATGGACATGTAGTTATAAAGAAGAATGTCTTTATATCTAGGCGCAGTACTTAGAGCTTGAAACATTTTATAAGTATTTTTTTCGAAGATTGTAAATTTTTCGTTTTTTTGGTTTAGGAGGTCTGCGGCTTGGGCGATAGTTATTTTTTTAGAGTAAAAGGCGGGAATGATGTGGGTAAATTTAAGATAGGGGATAAGAGAGAGAATAAGAGAGTCAACTTCAGTTAACGGAAGTTCTTTAAAGCTAGTGTTTTGGTGATGTTCAATATATTTTATAAGATTCATAGTGATTTTCCTTTTTTATATTATAGCATATGATAAGTAGTCGCTCAAGATTATTTTCGGAAGAAAAAATTGACAGAAAAGAGTCTTTGTGATATAGTATGTTGGCAGAAAAGAGAGAATGAAAATGTTATTTAATATTTATTTGGCAACAGCATTGGCAAGTTTTGGAGTGACATGGATATGTGATAGAGCATATGTAAATAGAATGAAGAGAGAAGGATATAAATTTGTTAATAAAAAAAAGTCAATTTCAGAGAAAATTGTAGATAATTTAGAAACTGTTTTATTTTTTGCAATTCCAGGGCTTAATAGTATTATGGCTCTTATAGTACTTCTTGGGGGTGATAAATTGTATGAATTTTTAAAAGCTGATTTTTTAGATAGAGGTATAATTTATATGCTAAGGGAAGAAGAAAAAGAGAAAATAGAAGGAGAAAAAGGGGAAGAAGAAAATATTCTTCCTGTTGATGAGTTTATTAAAGACATAAATAAACTTATGATGATGGCACAGGAGTTAGATTATGATGATAATTTAATGGATTGTGCGGTTTTATATAAGTTAGCGATGGAATATATTGAGGTAAAAGAAAAAACTGGTTTATCAGAAGCGGATATTTTATATCATTATTCTAATTTTAATAAAGTGCTTATTAAAATGACAATGAAAATAGAGAATAAAGCAATTATATTAGATAAAAATAAAAAGAATGTGGAGGTTATAGAAGCACAATTACTTTCTTTAAAGAAAAGGGGACAGATTTTATCGGAGGAAATGTTAGAGGAAGCTGGAGAAAAAATTGCGGAATTAGCGAGTGATGAGGGACCAAAGTTGGAGTTAACTCTTTAAAAATAAATTTGAAAGTAGAGGGAACTTTCTTTTTTATATAATAAGAAAGTCATACTTTTTAAGTTGAATGCAAACTTTTGATTGACGTACATATATTCATAGTGTTTAATTATATTAAACTTAGGGGTGATAAAATATGTTAATAAATAAAACTTATAATTTAGATTATATCCTAGTAAAGAAAAGAGATATTAATGAACCAAACTTTAGGTTGTACAAGATTAATATATAATCTAATGCTTGCATGAAAAAAAGAAAATAGTAATTTAAGTTGCTATGATTTAATTTGTTTAATTCCTACATTATATGTGGAATATCCTTTTTTAAAATTAGTAGATAGTTGTAGTTTAAGATGTGCAATATTTGATTTGGATAAGGCTTTTACAAGATATTATAAAGTTTTATCTGATTATCCTAAATTTAAAGTAAAAGGAAATAAAGAGACATATCGAACTAATTTAATAACAAGTAAATATAAAGAGAAAGTATATGAGAATATAAAAATAGATTTAAAAAATAAAGAAATAACTTTACCAAAGTTAAAAACAGTAAAAATAAGAGGGTATCGAAATTTAAAAAAGATAGAGGGAAGAATAATAAACGCGACTATTAAAAAAGTAGCTGGTAAATATTATGTATCAATAGTAGTAGAAGAAAATATAATAATGCCTCTAAGAAAAGTGAGGGGAAGTAATAATTATCAAAAGACAAAGATAAAACTACAAGAGGTATATCGAAAATTAAAGAATGCAAGAACAAAAACTACCCAAGAAATAGTATCTAAAATAACGAAAAGTAATGATATAATTATAGCAGAGAAATTAAAAGTAAAAGAGATGATAGAAAAGAGAACAGGAGGAACAAAGAGTTTAAGAAAGAATATAATAAATCCGACATTTGGGGAGATATTAAGAAAGTTAGAATATAAATGCTTATGGCTAAATAAGGTGTTTTATCAAGTAAATACCTATTATCCAAGTAGTCAGATATGTAACAGATGTGGGAATAAAGATAAGAATATAAAAGATTTAAGTAAAAGAGAATATAAATGTCCTAAATGTGGAATAGAAGTAGACCGAGATATAAATGCAAGTATCAATATTATGTTTGAAGGAATATGTAAATATTATAAAGAAAGATATAATTAGAAAATAAAAATAAAAATGAGTATGGCCGCGACGGTCAGAATTTAAGTCTGTGGAGAGGGAGGTTACAAACTTGATGAAGCAGAAAATAATTAATCGCGAGATTGATTAATGGAAATGTAGTTTTCATTTTGTTCTTTGATTATTATTTGGTTGTTTTTAAATTCATAGTTTAATTGGTAGAATTTAGTTAGAGCGCGATATAAAGTATAAGTATCTTTGATGCCAATAAGTTCGAGACTAGAGTGCATGGCAAGCATGGGAAGAGCGATATCGATGGAATTGATACTTAAATGTTTTAGACTGACGCCAGCTTGGGTACTACCGGTTGCATAATCATTTCTAGAAGTGTAGAAAGAACAGGGGAGATTTTCTTTTTCGCAAATATGACGAAAAAGGGAAGAAGATAAACTTTGGGTCGTGCCATTAGGTTCTTTAGTAATTAAGATGCCACTATTTAGAGG
>CANOGG010000142.1 GCA_947565485.1 uncultured Mycoplasma sp.
AAATGGTACAACAGCACTAGAAGGAATGATTTAAAAAAGTGTCCGGTGGTGAGGTATAAGTATCATTATAAAATATATAATGCGTAAAAAAATATCTACCACCCAAGAAAAAAGTAAAACATTACTCCTATTAATTCCTATTATCATTCTATTTATAGTATTTACACTCATAGATATAAAGCCTCTTATTGCAGAAAATCAAAAAAGAACAGCTTTTTCTAAAACCGTAATAACATACTTAAATAACAAATATGGACCTGGAGATTATAAAATTAAAAGCATTAATGGTATTACAAGGGGCAATTTTATGGGTGGTCATGAATATGCTTACAAATTTACAATTACCAATACTAATAATAAAGATTTTGAAATTCAAATATCCAAAGACAACAAAGAAATTTTAGAAGATAATTTTCTTTACACCTATTATGATATACCTTCTTTAAAACTAGAAGATGAAATTCAAACTGAAAAAAATAATCTCATACCTAATAACCAAGATTACAAAATAAATTTTAATATTTATATTCCTAATAAAATAGATAAAAATTATGGCAAAATTCCTAGTCTCGAAGAACTTAAAACAGATTTAAAAAATTCTGCTTCTATAAAATTTAAAAATTTTGATATCCAAAGAAATTTTAATAATCAAGAGGAATTTCAAACCTTTATCATCGATATCTATAAACACTATCTCTTAAATTACAAAAAATACAATAATAGTAAAAAAATTAATTTTACTTTTAAAAATGGCAATCCCTTTTTTGAAAATAATCAATCTGAATATTACCAAAATAATGGCTATATCGAAGAACAAAAAGATCGAATTTACATCTATATCTCCGATACTCCTCTTGAAATATTACTAAAAGACCTCTAACTTTTAACGAAAATATCTTGACAATTAGCATATACTAGTAATATAATAAGAAAGAAATTTAAAGAGGAAAGCGAATTTTATATTCCACCTGATAGATAAAACTTGATGTCTATAGGTTAAAAGCCATTATCTAGTAACTACTAATATGTCTTTTAAGGTGGAATACAAAGTATTCTAACCTTTTTAATTATGGAGGTGTGTTTATATAGCAAGTGTGAATAAGGAGTTGCCTATTAATGAGCAAATCAAAGTAGAAAACATGATGGTAATTGGTCCCAATGGTGAACAAATGGGTCGAAAGGGCCTTGAAGATGCTCTAACATTAGCCAGATATGCTGGTCTAGATTTAGTTTTAATGAGCGATAATGAAAAAATGGCGGTAGCCAAAATTATGGATTATAATAAATATCGCTACGAACGTGCAAAAAAAATCAAAGAACAACAAAAAAAACAACGCGAAACTAACAAGGAATTAAAAGAATATCGTTTATCTGTAACCATCGATATTCATGATTTTGAAACTCGCGTGCGTAATGCTAAAGAGTATTTAATAAAAGGTCACAAAGTAAAAGGTTTCATCAGATTCAAAGGTCGTCAAATGGCCCGACCAGAACTAGGCCGTGATGTATTACTAAGATTTGCTGATGCATTAAACGAAGTATCAACTATTGAAACCCAACCCAAACTAGAAGGCAGACAAATGTTTATGCTATTAGCACCAAAAAAATAAGTAGGAGGAAATATTTATGGCAAAGAGTAAACAAAAAACTCATAAAGCAAGTAGTAAAGTTCTAAAAAAGAAAAAAAATGGCACATTAACTTATAAAAAAGGAAATGGCAATCATAAAACAAATAAGGATTCAGCAAAACAAGTACGTCAAAGACGAAATAAAGGAGTCCTAGGAAAGGGCGAAGCTAGCAGATTAAAATCTGTTATCTAATTGAGGTGATAATATGACAAGAGTTAAAGGCGGAACTGTATCTAAAAACAGAAGAAGAAAAGTATTAAAAGAAGCAAAAGGTTATTTTGGCAGTAAACATAGACTATATAAAACTGCTCAAGAACAAGTATTCCATAGTGGTGCTTATGCTTATCGTGACCGTAAAGCTAACAAGCGAAACTTTCGAAAATTATGGATTACCAGAATTAATGCTGCATGTCGTGAAAACGAAATCAGTTACTCTAAATTCATGAATGGTCTAACTAAAGCTGGTATTGATATCAATGAACCTGCTACTTTCGCTAAATTAGTCGAAACTAGTAAAAAAGCTTTAGACGGTAAAGTAAGTAAACCAGCCCCTAAAGCTGAACCTAAAAAAGCTGAAAAAACTCCAGCTAAAGAACAAACTGAAACCAAAGCATCTAAAGGCTATAGCGCGATGACTCTCGCTGAATTAAAAGCTGTAGCTAAAGAACAAGGTGTTAAAGGTTATTCAAGCATGAAAAAAGAAGAATTACTTGCAAATATCAAATAAAAAAGTATTCTTTTTTTTACACACTTTTTAGCACTTAATATTGACAAGTGCTATTTTAAGTGTTAAATTATTATTAGCAGGACCAAACTAAAACTGCTAAAAAAAGAAAGAAGCTGATTATATGAAAAAGAAAGAATTTAAAGCCGAATCTAAAAGACTCATGGATTTGATGATTAATTCTATTTACACTAACAAAGAAATATTTTTAAGAGAACTTATCTCAAATGCGAGTGATGCCATCGATAAACTCCATTACAAATCTCTAACTGATAATAAAATCAAAATTAAAAAAGAGGATTTTGCCATTAATATTGCTATTGATAAAGAAAAAAGAACCCTAACTATTAGTGATAATGGTCTTGGTATGACTAAAGAAGAACTAGAAACTAATCTTGGAACTATTGCCAAGAGTGGTTCTAACGATTTCAAAAAGACTAACGAAAAGGAAAAAGACATTGATATTATTGGTGAATTTGGTGTTGGTTTTTATTCCTCATTTATGGTCGCTAGTAAAGTAGAAGTTATCTCTAAAGCCTATGGCAGTGATGAAGCCTACTCTTGGGTTAGTGAAGGTATTGACGGGTTTACTATCAATACTGCAACTAAAGATACCTACGGAACAGATATTATCCTAACCATCAAAGAAAACAATGACGAAGAAGAATATGATAACTATCTTGATACTTATACTATCAGAAGTCTTATTAAAAAGTATAGTGACTATATAACGACACCTATTAAAATGGAAATAGAACAAGAAAAACTAAAAGAAAAAAAGAATAAAGATGATAAAGACGAATACGAGACTGTTAAAAGTATTGAAACGATTAATAGTTTAATTCCTCTTTGGAAACGTAACAAAAATTCTATCAAAGATGAAGAATATAACACTTTTTATAGCGATAAATTCTTCGACTACGATAAACCAATTAGTCACATTCATGTAAGTGCTGAGGGTACTATAAGTTATAATGCGCTTTTATATATCCCATCTCATGCTCCTTATGATTTCTACACTAAAGATTATGAAAAAGGCCTCCAACTTTATTCTAATGGTGTCCTCATCATGGAAAAATGTGGCGACTTATTACCAGACTACTTCAGTTTTGTTAAAGGTGTAGTTGACTCACCCGACTTATCTCTAAATATCTCTCGTGAAATGCTCCAACAAGACCGTGTTCTAAAGACTATTGCCAAATCTCTCGAAACTAAAATCAAAGCTGAACTCGAAAACATTCGCGATAATAACCGTTCGGAATATGAAAAATTTTATCAAGCCTTTGGCCCTGGTCTAAAGTTTGGTATTTATAATAATTTTGGTATGAACAAAGAAAAGCTAGAAGACTTACTCATGTTCTATACCTCTAAAGAAGAAAAATATACAACTCTAAAAGAATATGTCTCTCGTAAAAAAGAGGACCAAAAAAGTATTTACTATGCTTGTGGTGAATCTATTGCTAAAATCTCTATGATGCCTAAAGTCGAGGCTCTAAAAGACCAATACGAAATTATCTATTGTACCGAGTATATCGATGAATTTGCATTAAAAACTTTAATGAAATATCAAGACTTAGACTTTATAAATATTAATAGTGTTGATGCGAAAGAAGAGGGAGAGACGAACGCTGAGCTTCAAAAGAAAAATGAAGAAGCCCAAGATATTTTCAAAATCATGAAAGAAGCTATCCCTGAAGTTAGCGAAATAAAATTCACAAACAGTCTAAAAAATCATCCTGTCTGTCTAAGTAGTAAAGGCAATATCAGTATTGAAATGGAAAAAGCCATCAATGAAATGCCTACAGATGAAAAAATATCTGCCGAGAAAGTCTTAGAAATTAACGAGTCTCATGCCATGGCTAAAAAAATCAAAGAACTATACGAAACTGATAAAGACGCTTTAAAA
>CANOGG010000143.1 GCA_947565485.1 uncultured Mycoplasma sp.
ATCTATAGTAATGGCTTAAAACTTAATTTAGCCATTGCGGCCTTTCAAAATAGAAACAAACAAGGTCTTGAAAGTCTCCAGTCTAAAATTAAAGAATTTAAGGAACGAGAGCAAATAAATAAGTACCAAAGTACCTATGCTAAAAAGCCCAAAATAAATAGAGAGCTAAGTAAAAAACTAGGAACTCTAACTGTCACAAGTTCGCTAACTCTAGCCGCTGTTTTATTTGCTACTTTTCCAAAAACCCAAGCAAATGCCCAAAAAGATAGCCCAAGTGTTACTCCTACTGAAGAATTTGGCGACGTTAAAACTCTTGCTGACTTAGAGCGTGAGATAAACAGACTTGCTCCCGACATAACTTTAGCATCACCCAAAGAAATAACCCAACCATCCAAAGAAGCACCTGAAGCTACTTCCACTTTAACATTTGATATACCTCTTCGCGAACGTACCGAAGCCGACTTCCAAAAATATGATGAAACTGTCTTTTACTTTGGTGATACCATCAAATATTATTGTGAAAGATATGGTCTTCCTTTTAAAGAAACATGCGCCCAACTAACCCAAGAACGTCCTGATATCCAAAATGGCACTGTCGAAAATATCTGTCAGCTATCAAATCTTGTTGGCGAAACAGTCACTGCCACTGTCTATAACGAATTTGGCCCAACCGGCGAAGTTGATGAATTTGTTATCACTGATGACATGGTAAATTCTATTGATGACAACATTAAAGCCGGTCTTGCTTATCTTCAAGTATGCGTTAATAAAAATAATAGCTATCTAACTGGTCTTTATGGCTATAATCAAGGGCCCAGTTCACTTAAGTTTGCTTGCGAATATTATGGCTTAAACTTAGAAGACTACCAAGGTGAAGAAAATGCTCTAAAAGCTCATGACTTAATCAAGGAATACTATCAAGACCGTAAAGATGGTAAATGGGGTGACCCTGAATATTTTGAAAATATCTTTAGCTATATTCGTCCTGAGGACCGTAGTTCCTTTACTTGCTTCGCAAATGGCGAAAAGAAAGTAATTGCAATCAACGATACTTTAGAGTATAATAATAGCCAAACAAGAGGGTAGGTGACTTTAATGAATCGCGTTGTTTTAATAACTGGTGCCTCTCGAGGTCTCGGTGCCGCTATTGCCAAGACTTTTCTTGATAATGGTGACTCCGTCTTTATCAACTATAACAAAAGCGAAAAAGAAGCCACTAAACTAGCCTCTAAATATGATAATGCTTTTCTTATAAAATGCGATATTACTAAGGAAGAAGAAATAAGAGAAATGTTCCAAACTATCAAAACTAAATTTAATCACTTAGATGTTTTGGTTAACAACGCTGCTATCTGTTGTGATAATGAATATAGTCTCAAAACCAAAGAAGAATTTAACCAAGTATTAACTACTAACTTAATTGCACCTTTCCTCATTTGCAAACATGTTAAAGAACTTATGAGTGACGGCAGTATCATCAATATCTCTTCCACTAATGGAATTGACACTAACGAAACATATTCTATGGACTATGACGCTTCAAAAGCTGGTTTAATTTCTCTAACTCATAATTTTGCCAAAGCTTTTGCCCCTCATATTCGCGTCAATGCTATTGCCTCTGGCTGGATAAATACACCTCCAGTTTTAGAGATGAACCCGAAATATATTGCCGAAGAAAAAAACAAAAGTCTTTTGAACCGTTTTGCTGAACCTGAGGAAATTGCCCAAGTTGTCTTATTTTTAGCAAGTCCTGCCGCTAGCTATATCAATAACTCTGTTCTAAGAGTTGATGGAGGAAAAAAATGAAAAAAGAAATTTATATACTCCCAAACGAAGAACTATATCCTGATATTTATCCTTATCATGAAGAGTCTGATACTCTTTTTCACTTTGAAATGATTGACCATTTTATCAAAAAATATCATTTAAATGTTTCCGAATCAGATAATTCCTTCTTAGAAAGAGAGGGCTTTATCACCCTTCATATCGATTATGCTTTTGACCCCGTCCAAATCTGTGCTTATTTTCCAAGTACTTTATCTAAAGACCAATATCACTGGCTTAAAAATAACGTTAACAATTTGGAAAGAACAGACTTTCATGCTGATATCTTGATTGATACTGATTATTATTGCACTGATGCCGACCTTGAGGGCACTGAATTAGAACAATGTCTAAACTATATTAAAGAAAATTGTTTACCTAAACATAAACGCTAAAAGGAAGTGAAATACATGCTAACCGAAGAACTTATTACTAAATACGAAAGTGAATGTGCTTCTATTTATAAGGAAATAGATGCTAACGAATTATTTTTTAGCAATCTTGTTTTAGAAGCTTTTCATAAATATAATATCAGTGAATCCCATTTTAATATGACCACCGGTTATGGTTATAACGATTTAGGCCGTGATACTATTGAAAAAGTTTTTGCCCATGTATTAAAAGGTGAAAGTGCTCTTGTCCGTAACCAATTCATCAGTGGTTCTCATGCTCTTAGTACCACTCTTTTTGCTCTCTTACGTCCCGGCGATACCATGCTTAGTATCAGTGGACTTCCTTATGATACCCTCCACGAAGTAATAGGCATCAAAGAAAATCCTAGTTCTCTAAAGAGCTTTGGTATTAATTATGACCAAATAGACTTAATTGATAATGCATTTGCTATTCCTAAAATTAAGGAATATCTCAAAAACAATAAAGTTAAATTAATTGAAATTCAAAGAAGTAAAGGGTACTCGACCCGTAAGAGTCTTACTATCAGTCAAATAGAAGAGGTTACGAAAGAAATTCGTCAAATAGCCCCTGATGTCATCATTATGATTGATAACTGTTATTGTGAATTCGTCGAACGAACTTCACCCCTTGAAGTCGGCGCTGATATCATTGTAGGCTCCCTAATCAAAAATTTAGGCGGTAGTCTAGCTAGTAATGGTGCCTATATCGCCGGCAAAAAAGAACTTATCACATTGTGTGCCGAACGCTTAAACTTACCCGGCGAAGGAATAGAAGTAGGGCCTAGTCTTGGTGCTAACAAAAGTATTCTCCAAGGTTTATATTTTGCTCCTAGTGTTGTGGCTTCCAGTCTTAAAACAGCTGTTTTAACAAGTAATATCCTCGAACATTTAGGATTTAACGTCGAACCGCGTTTCAATGAAAAACGTGCCGATATCGTCCAAAGTTTAATTTTTAATGATAAAGATTTACTTATCAAATACGTCCAAGGTATCCAAAAAAATTCGCCGATTGATTCGGGAGTCCTTCCTATACCAGCCCCTATGCCTGGCTATGACGATGAAGTTATTATGGCCAGTGGTTCTTTCACTCAAGGCTCTAGCATCGAGTTATCTTGTGATGGTCCTCTAAGACCTCCGTTCATTGCTTACCAACAAGGCGGCATAACTTACAATTATGGTAAAATTGCCATTATAAATACGATTAATGAAATAATGAAAGAAAATTAAAAAAATGGAAGAGAGAGTTTTGGTTTTGTTTTCTGGTGGAAGAGATTCTTTACTCGCCACTTGTTACTTAGTAGAAGAGGGATATCATTGTGTATTAGTCCATTATAATAATGGTTGTTCTTATGGCAGTGAGTACGCCGAAAAAAGTTCTAAACGTCTTATTACTCGTTATGGTGAAGAAAAAGTTAGTTTCTGGGGTATTGGCGATACCAGTGGTTATTTTTATGACTTAAGAAATAAATACGCTACTTTATCATTTAAAGAATTATTAGAAAAATATCCTAATTTATCCCTTAATCAAGCTAACTGCCTTGCTTGCCGCACCGCTATGTATGTATATAGCATCTTAATATGTCAAAAAGAAGGTATAACTAAAATTGCTGAGGGTGCCCGTATTTCTCAAAAGTTCGCCATCGAACAAATTCCCATGCTTAATGAATATCGTTCGCTTTTAAATAGCTATGGCATCGAACTTTTAACGCCAGTTTTAAACTTAGTTGATGATGAAGAACGCGAAATTGAACTTATGATTCGAAATATTAATCCCAAAGTTTTAGAACCTAAATGTCTCTTAGGCTCACCTATGAATGGTCCTCTAGATGAGAGAGAACTCGCTGGTGCTCTTAAATTTTATCGTGATGATTGCCGAGGATATGCCCGTACCCTTATCCAAAAATCAGCCAAAATTCCTCTTGATTCCAGTGGTAAAATATATTAATTATTACTTTAACCCTGATTTTTTGTTAGTATTTACAGCCTAGGGTAGAAGAATAATACTTCTATCTTTTTTATGTT
>CANOGG010000144.1 GCA_947565485.1 uncultured Mycoplasma sp.
CTACAATTGTACCAAAAAAATAAAAATCATGAAATAATAAAAATAAACACTTTACCAAAATCTATCCTTTATGTTAAAATAAAAAATGAGGTGAAAAAATGAATACATACGAATCTATAAAATTAAATAATAAGAAATTACACTATTACAGCAATCACAAAAACCAAGAACTAGATATCAGCACTTCCCATCAATTTATAACCATTACTGAAAAAATACCCGCGAAACGATTATCAACAGACCATAATAAAAATGAAAATTATGATATTATAGAAACTCTTAACTTTACCAAAAACATGGAAACCGGCAATAAAATTATCACATATCATTGCGATTTAACTCCCAAATCCAAAATAGACCTAACCCTCACTTTAAATTCCCAAAATTTCATTAAAGAGGGCCATATCTATTTCCACACTCTAAAAGAAAGTACCAAAAAAATAAACGGCACTTATCACATTAATATCATGGATGGTCTTTATCTAACTTATATAAAGGTAGAATATATTACCAGAAAAGGTAAAAAATATAGTCTCACTAGCCACGAAACTGACGATAAACTATTACCTGCACCAGAACTTGATTACCTAATCTATAAAATTACTAACACCATCAATAAATATCAACAAAAAAATCACAAGCCAGTAATATCTTTTCCTTTTTATCTGACATCAATATTTGATAGAGAAAGAAAAATCCTTGAAGAATTAAAAGTTATTGCTAGTGAATCATATAGTCCCGAAAATCAAGTAGATATTAATAACCTAGTTACTAAATACACCAATAAACCAAAATTACAAAGATGTCTTACCAAAAATTAAACTCCGAGGAGTTTTCTTTTTATCTTGCCAAATTATTTCGTTTTATATATAATTAACATGGTGATTAATTATGTTTACAGATACCCACTGTCATATTTTACAAGAATACTATCCAAATATTAACGAAATATTAAATAACGCCCAAAATGCGAATATCTCTCGTGTTATCAACAATGGCTGTGACTCCAAAAGCAATGAAGAAATTCTAAATTTAATCAATAAACATCCTAATATGTATGGTGCTATTGGTATCCACCCCGAAGCCGTAGATAACTACAATGAAAAAGATATCACTTTTATTGAAAACAATCTTTCTAACCCCAAAATTATCGCCATCGGCGAAATTGGCCTTGACTACCACTACACCAAAGAAAACAAATAAGAACAAATAAAACTTTTCGAAAAAGAACTAAGACTCGCTGAAAAGTACCATCTTCCAGTTATCATCCATTCTCGTGATGCGACTCTAGATACTATCAACACTTTAAAAAAATACAAAGTAACAGGCGTTATCCATTCTTTTACAGGTTCCCTTGAAACTGCCCGAATCTACCTTCAAATGGGCTTTAATCTCGGTATAAATGGTGTCATAACTTTCAAAAACTCCAAACTAAAAGAAGTTATCAAAGAAATCCCTCTTAACCATATTATTTTAGAAACTGATAGTCCTTATCTCACTCCCGAACCTTTCCGTGGTCATCAAAACGAACCCGCCCATATCCAAGAAATTGCCAAATTCCTATGCGAACTTAAAAATATCTCTCTCGAAGAACTATCAAAAATTACCAACAACAACATCAAACGAATTTTTGACATTTAATTTCCTTTATGATAAAATATATTTGAAACAGTTGAGGTGTATTAATGAACAAGAAAATACTTAAAATATTCAATTTTACTATTAAAATCGGCTTTCTTTTTACCATTCTTTTTCTCCTAAATTCATCTAAAACAGCAACTGAAAGTTACAGCAACAACGAAAATATCAACAAAAGTGTCGACTTATCAACCATGGCTATCTTTATCAACAAAGAAGAAGAGGAACGCGAAAATGCCGAAGCCCTCCAACGTTACCTATGGGGCGTCCTCGACTCTTACACTGGTGACTTAACTGGTTATAGTGCCAACTGCCCTTTATGCTCAGGTCGTCTTGCCTGCATGAGCTCTCTAGACTTAAGTGGTGGACGTAACACCTACACTGATAAAACTTATGGCGAAGTAAACATTGTTGCCTCTTCCAAAAATCTCCCTTGCGGCAGTATTATCCGTTTTGAAAGTAAAAAAATCAAGAATGAACCAACCATCGCCATCGTCTTAGACCGTGGCGTCCCCGGAAATGATATCGACCTTTTAACTACTAGTGAAGAATATGCTAGTAGATATATCGGTCGTTCATCCATAACTTATGATGTTTTACGCTCAGGCTGGGAAAAATAACCAGCTTTTTTAAAAGAAGGAGGTCTAAAACCATGTCCATCCCTGCCAAAAAAAGTCTTGGTCAAAACTTTCTAAACGACCATATCATCTTACAAAAAATAGCCAACAGTATCCCCACTAATCCCAATGACTTAATTATTGAAATTGGCCCAGGTAAAGGCGCATTAACTAAATATTTAAAAGAAAAAAAATCTTTTTTACTCTGTTATGAAATAGATGAGAGAATGAAAGATATCCTAAACCCTCTAACTGACTCTAAAACGAAAATTATTTTCCGAGACTTTCTAAAAAGTGACATCGAAGAAGATACAAAAGATATCCCTTATAACAATCTCTATATTATAGCTAACATCCCCTATTACATAACCACCCCTATTATTAAACACATCATCAATCTAAAAAAACTAAAAAGCATGACCCTCCTTGTCCAAAAAGAAGTCGCTGAACGCTTAAGTGCCAAACCAAATTCCAAATCCTATGGCTCTCTAACTGTCTATCTAAATTACTATTTTAATATTGAATACCTCTTTGATGTTAAAAATACCTGCTTTTCTCCCCCACCCAAAATTGATAGTGCTGTTATAAACTTTGAGAAAAAAAGTGAACCCCTAAAAGCTGAAAATGAAGAACTATTCTTTAACTTAATCACCGACTCTTTCAAAATGAAACGAAAGACTTTAAAAAACAATCTCCAAAGCTACGATTGGCACAAAATAAAAGAAGTCTTAACTTCTTATAATTTACCCGAAAACATTCGCGCTGAACAAATAAGCCTTGAAATATTTATTGCTCTTGCCAATAAATTAAACCACTAAAGGCTTTTTTATTTACCTTTTTATAAAGTACATCTAAAAATTTCATATAAAACCCTCCTCTCCCATATAATTAAATGGTGATTATATGGAGCTAAAAAGAGGAGACCTCGTAACACGAAACAGTTATAACCATGACACCGTCTTCAAAATAACAAACATCAAAAATGAAATATACTACCTAAAAGGCACAGAAATAAGACTCTTTGCCGACGCCCCCCTAGATGACCTCGTTAAATACATTCCCAGTACTGAAATAACCATTGAAGAACCAGATGACGAAATAATCCTTGACCGCAGTGAATATTTTTATCTTCCCGCTAAAATTCTTCACATTGATGGAGACTATCGCTTAAGTAACTAAGCAAGATCTTTGTAAAATAGAGGATTTTGATAATTTTAATTCATGGAAGAATTTAAAAAAATAAAAATTAGATAAATTTTATAAAAAGTTTTCAGTGAATTGAAAAGGGAGACGTAGTTTTAAATAACTTAAATTATATTAATTAGAAAAAAATCTTGATTTTTTCTTTTTTAGTGTTATAATATGTCGTTAAAAAGAATGGGTGGTTTTGGTTTATGAAATATAATCGTAAAATAAGTGTGTTCTTATCGCTTGTAGGAATCATGTTTATTTCATTAGGATTAGTGTTATCTTTTGGCAAACAAACTTCTTTTGTTGTTGACACTGAAACGACACTTAATGCTAATATGACTAGTTTGAAACTGGGACAAGAGGTAACAGTAACATTAAATTTAGGTAATTATAGTGATGTTACTAATGGTTATAATGCTTATAAAGCTAAGCTAATATATGATTCAAATATATTTGAACAAGTTTTACAAGATGACTTTATCTCATTAAATGATTGGGAGGAGTTAGAGTATAATCCAGATACTTTTGAGTTTGTAGCTATTAAAAAAGCAGGAAGTAAAACTTTAGAAAATGTTGTGCAAGTTAAGTTGCGAGTAAAAACAACAGCGAGTGCTGGAACAACTACTATAAAAATAAACAATATTATTACTTCGGAAGGTCGTAAGGATATTGATGTAGAAGATAAGAGTGTAATTGTTAATATTATTAGAGATCAAGAAATTAATCCTGATAATACAGACACAGATAATTCTTCTAATAA
>CANOGG010000145.1 GCA_947565485.1 uncultured Mycoplasma sp.
CTTATAGAATACTTTTCGTTAAAAATTAGGTACAATAATTTTATAACACATTTTTTCACATACTCAAAATGTGCCATAAAATACTTAACATTTAGCATATTTTTTTAGTTTATGACTCTTTTTGTTTTATTTCAAGTGTTAAAATTATAGCTAGTAGTAGTTGAAAAATAGTAGCAAGCATCCAAAGAGAGTTATTTTTACGGTTGGATTTTAGTCTTTGTTCATTGATGATTGATGAAACGAGTTCAGGTTTAGAAGTGGTGTAAGTGATTAAATATTTGCCAGTATTTTTAATAACAGTTTTTAATTCATGGTCCTCTAGGTCGTATTCAAGAGGGATTATTTTATTAGATACTATTTCGTATATTCCGGCATAGTTTTCGGGGTTATCAAGGCTTATATGAAGAAGCATAGGAGTAGAGTTTATTTCAGTTTTGATAAAATGATTGTTTTCAAAATAGATTTCAAAGTAAGTACTGGAGGTGGAGAATTTGTTTTTAATAGAGCCAGGTAAAGTTAGTTTGCGATAATTTAGAACTAATTCTTCCTTAATGGCGGAATTTAGAACAGTTAGGCGCATAGGGCCGGTTAAATAAGTAGTGGTTAAAGTAGTTGCAAAAATGTCAGTATCAAGGGCAGAGGATAGACGACAAGTTATTAGTAAGAGAAGAGTTAAAAAAATTAAGAGTATTTTGGTTCTCATATTAATTCCTCCATAAATGTAGAGTATATAATACTTAATTTTAGGAAAAATGCAAGATTATTTGATAAATTTTGTTAAAAAAACAAGCTTTGGAGGGCTTGTTAGATACAAATTAATCTCTTTTTTTGTAGCGATATAGGACAGAGGGACGATGGCCTGCGCCAGTTTGAATTTTATCAGTTTTTTCAACTTTGCTGGAGATGATGCGGCGGAAAGCAGGGTCAAGAAGTTTTTTGTTTAGAATAACTTCATAGACCTGTTGAAGGTCTCCTAGGGCAAAATATTCAGGCATCATATTAAAAACAATGTCGGTGTAGTTTATTTTATTTTTGAGGCGTTCAATACCAGAGTAAATTACAAGAGGATGGTCAAAGGCAAGAGAAGCATTTTCGATTATATCAAATTTATAATGGTCGGTGGTATGTTCTTTTAGAGTTTTTTTAATTTTAAATTGGAAATTTTCAGTGCCATTATCAAGAGTGACTAATACCTCGTTATCACTATCAAGATAGCTGATATTAAACCATGAAGCATTGGATGATAATTTGTCTTGAAGACGATTTTTGTCAATTAAAGCCATATAAGAAGTAGAAATGATGCGCATTCTAGGGTCACGGTTAACACTGCCAAAAGTATATAATTGTTCAAGATAGATATCATGAAGATTAGTTTCACGAGCAAGGATTCTTTTAGGACATTCTTCTAAGTCTTCATCCATGGCTAGAAAACCACCAGGGAGACACCATTTGTCTTTGAAAGGATAGTTATCTCTTTTTACGAGTAAGATACTCATGTATTTTTTATTTGATTTGCGATAATTAGCTTGTTTTTCATCGCTAACACTAACGATTAGAATATCAGTGGTTAGAGAGGGCCTATCAAATTCACCAGGATTATAATTATTTAAAAATTCTTCTTCACTTTTATAGTTCATAAATTTTAAAACCTCTTTTCTTATAGTTTTATTATAAATTACTTTTGAAATTTTAGATAGTACTTTTGGTTATTTGCCGAGAATTTTTGTGGCAATTACTTTGGCAAAATGGTAGTCATTCATGTGGAGGCATTTTATGTTTCTAATTGAGAGACTCGTTTCAATTCTTAGAACATTTTTTAGATGGTGGTTGACGCCATCGACACTTAAGATGATGTCTTGGGGTGAGTGAGGAATAATGGTTATTTTCCCTAAGTCCGGAATAATTAGAGAACATGGGAGAGTTTTAAATACTTTGTTGTTTAAGGGAGCGATAGGCGTTAATATTATAGTGTTTAGAGTGTTGTAGATAATACTACCACCATAACTTAGGTTATAGGCAGTGGAACCAACACTAGTACTTATTAAAAGACCATCGCCAGAAAAGTTTTCTAGTAATTCATTATCAATATAAACAGGAACAGTGAGAGTATTTAGATTAATATCACGAATGACGATTTCATTTAAAGATTTAAAGTGGTAGATTTTAGTCGTGGTTATAACTTTAGTCTCTTCGATGCTTATTTTTTCGATTTTAAAATTGTTGGAATTGAGCCGTTTTACAAAGTTAGGGCATTCGGCGATATCTATTTCTTGGAGGAAACCTAGGGTACCAGCATTGATACCAATATAGTAGGCAGATTCGTTGAAGTTTGAGTTTTTAATCATGCGAAGAAAAGAACCATCGCCACCGATTGAGATACCGAGGTCAAAATTAGTGTTTACAAGTTCAAAGTTATATTTTTGAAGTTCTAGTTCGAGGTCTTTAGCAACAATGGTGCTTTTTTCGTTATTGTTGATGAAAAGTTTGATTTTATTTATTTTACGTGGCATATTTTTTTACTCCTTATATAAATTATTTTGGTTAATGTAGGTTAGGACTTGGGGCTTAAGATTTTTTAATAAAATATTAGAATGGTCTTTCTGGGCTAGGGCATTTCTAATCATGGTTGAGGAGATATTTTCCGGGGTGATAGTGGTTAGGATAATATTTTTTTGGAATTCAGGATATTGGGTGGTAACTTCTCTATACTCATTAGGATTTCGGTTTATGACAAGTAGTTTATAGTGAGATAATATATATTCATAATTACGCCAAGTATTTAGTTCATTTATATTATCTTGACCGCAGATAAAGTAAATTTCACTTTCGGGATGAAGCGATTGGTAATGAGCAAGAGTTTCGTAGGTAAAGGTTGGTTTAGTAAATTCAAAGTCACTAACAATTATATTAGGATTATCTTGAAAAAGAATATTTAACATGTTATAGCGATGTTCGTTAGATACTAAACCTGGTTTTTGATAAGCATTGTTAGTTGGGACGTATATTACTTTATCGACATAACCTTTTTTTATTAATTCAAGGCCGATTGTTTCATGCATTTTATGAGGGGGATTGAAACAACCACCAAAGATACCGATTTTTTCTTTTTTAGACATATTATACTCCTCTTACTCGGCTAAGATTTTTATCTTTAGATTTAAAATTTAGAGTTATGCCATTAAAATAGGGAGTAGATTCGATATGTTCACTCATATAATAACCCACTACTCGTTCATTTAAACCATTATTTAGAGTTAAACTTTCAAGTACAAAATTTTCTTGGTCTATGAGACTAGCAAAGATGGTCTTTAGTTGCTCTTCGTTTATACATTCTTTTATTTGAGACTTGATACCCATGATTTCGACATCTTCTACGATAGTAAAGATAGTTAGGCAAGATAGAATTTCATGATAACCGACACATTGTTTTTTATTGCTAATTTTAACAAAAACATGGCGATTTTCAAATTCCTGATAGTATTTAGTAATTAAATTTTTAATTTCTTCTTTTTTTAATTTTAAAATCATTTTTATTTCCTTCTTTCTTTTTAAGTTTTTGTTAATAAGAATTAATAATATTTTAACAGTTAATTAAAACTGTTATTAGCATTATATTATAAAGATATTAGTTCGTCAAGTTCTTTCTAACAATTTGTTTAAAAGATTAGTTTTTTTGAAAAAAGCTTAGTTATCGTTTAAGCTTTCTTCAATAAAGATAGTGCCATCAGCATCACTAGGGAAACGGAGGTCACCACGAGGTGAGAGGCTTATCGTGCCAACTTTAGGACCATCAGGAAGACAACTTCTTTTAAACTGTTGGTTAAAAAAGCGACGGAAGAAGAATGTTAGCCATTTGGTTATTTCTTCTTTGGAGTACATGTTAGCAAAAGTTTTTTCGGCAAGATATTGTATTTTGGCTGGAGAGGCGCCATAGCGGAGGAAATGATAGATAAAGAAATCATGTAAGATATAGGGTCCAACTGTATTCTCAGTAACTTGTTTTATGTTGCCATCTTGGTCAGGGGGTAATAGTTCAGGACTAATAGGGGTTGCTAGAATATCTAGAATAGTCTTTTGACATTCTTTATTAGGTTCGACGGTAGCAAAATATTCAACTAACGAGCGAACTAATGTTTTAGGAATGGATGAATTTAGGGCATACATCGACATATGGTCGCCGTTGTAAGT
>CANOGG010000146.1 GCA_947565485.1 uncultured Mycoplasma sp.
GCCGTTTCTTTATCTAAGCTTTTTAAATCTTCTTTAATTTCATTTACTTTCTTCTCAATTGTTTTTTTAACATCTTTAACTTTGATATTTTTAGCTTTTTCCACTAAATTATCCATCTTTTCTTTTAATTCTTTTCTTGTCTCTTTACCACTTTTCGGAGCAAACAAAAGTCCTATACCTGCTCCAATACCTGCTCCAACCAAAAACTTTCCTACTCCACTCTTTTTCTTATTTTCCTTACTCATCACGAATATCCTCCTTCTTTCTTTTCGTTTTTTTCTTGAAAAACACCTTCGATGCCAACCCTGACAAAGCATCTACTACTCTGTCAGTCAATGTCACTATCTTATCGGTTGTAAAGTCAACTATTTGGAACAACCCATTTAACGACTCTACTTTCTCATTGACATCATCAACTACTTTTTCCACTTTGTTAATTGTAATAATTGACTTTATACCTAATATTATGCCAACAACTAATATAATTATTAATAAAATATAAATAATTATCGGCAAAAATGATAACCAAAAGTCCATTACTCACCATCCTCTCTATTCTCATACATTGAATCAATCAAATCGAACAAATCACTCTCCAGCGTATTTTCTTCTAAACTCGGTTTAGCCTCTACTTTTTTATCTTCCAAAGAATCAATTTCGTCTAATTTAGGCGACTTGACTTCTTCAACGTTCACTGGTTTAATACTCTCACTAACTCTTGAATTTATCGTTGATAAATCAATCATATCATCACTACTATCACTAAGAAGTTCATCTATCGTTCTCGCTTTCTCTAATTTTTCCTCTAATATCTTCTCATCTAAATCATCATCAAATGATGGCTCACTTATCTCCACCATATCTAAAGCTTCATCTAACTTCCCAAAAGCCTTCTTCCGAACACTATCGACATCTAAACTTCTAGCACTAAATGTTGTCTTCCGACTTGTAATCTCATCTGGTGTATAATTCTTATCTAAAATACCATAAACCGGACTAATAATCGGCGATGGTCTAAACTTTTGTGGCTCTGGTGCCGGTTTTGGTTTCACATCCATTCTTTTATCTTCAGACTTTGTCTCTCTTTTTTTCTCTAATCTCTTTCGCTCATGTTCCATCACATTAGTTGACCTCTTTGGCAAGGCACTTTCAAACTCTTCCTCATCAAAATCCGGAAAACTAAATGTCGGCTCTGGACTAACCACTTGTTTTGGCGGCATTGGTGTTGGCTCCATTGTCTGAAATCTATTTTGAGCCTCAAGCGCGGTCTCTTGTCTTATCGCTGGTTCTAGAGTCTGATGATAATTACTATTATAATCTACTGATGGCTTTACTACTTCTTCTTTTCTAGGCATCTCTTTATAAACAGGTGCTACTTCTTGTTTAGGTTGTACTTGTTCTTTTTTCTCTATTATCGGAATTTCTATTTCTTCTTCTTCAAACAAAATATTTTTAAGTTTATTCATTAAGCCCATAATCTAACACCTTTCTATTTTATATAATCTGGATCATGCTCCGTATCTTCCTCATCAACATCATCTCTAAACTGTAAATAATTATCACTACCTACTATCTCAAAGATATCAAACTGCTCTTCTGATGATTCTAAAATATTATTACTAAGATAATTCTTAATTACATTATCATTATACGTAATAGAAGAAATTACATCCATAGCATACGTCACTATTTCTTTGAAATCTTTTTCGTACCCTACTACCTCTATTTTAGCATAATTATACATAATTTCAATTAAATATTTATCATTTTTGTAATTATTTATCTCAATATATCCTTTTTTTCCCTGATAATCAATCGCTTTTGAAAATTTTGCCTTCCTATTAACCTCATAAGTAAAATTAGTTTTATTATTATAACTTACAACATCAACATATAAATAATACTTATTCTTCTTTGACACAAACACTTCATTAAAACTATTACTCGTCTTAATACTAAGACCTTTAGGCAAATAATATCTATACCCATAACGACTAACATTAACTGTTTTAATCCTACTATTAAGAATAGTTCCAATTAAACCATCTATACTTGACTTATTTATCGTGGTACAACCTGTCAAAAATAACAAAATTGCCCCTAATAGGAATATTTTTTTCATTTATATCCTCCTACATTATCTAATTATAAACAATATCTCCCAAAAAATCAATCTAAATTGAAAAAAGAAGCACTTAAATCACCTTGCTTCCCTAAATTTACTTTCTTCTTTCTCTAACCATCCACTTAGAACTTTTAAGCCTCTCACGAACCATCAAATTAATTCTCTCTCTTAAAACCTCTTTATCATAATATTTCTCTAATAATATCTCATCTTCCCCATTTTTAAAATCACCAACCATTACCTCTAATCTCTTATGATATAAAACAATATTAATCCCTTCATAAGAATATAACACTCCTAGTTTTTCAAAAAATCCTCTATTTACTATCTTCCCCACAAACTCTGCCTGCTCTAAAAACTCATCTAAACTAATATAACTCTCATCTAAACTGAAAAAATCAACCTTTTCTTTTACCCCACTATCCATATTCTGAATAAAATATTCATTATTCATCTTTACTAAAACATATAAAATGCTCTCTTTTTCATTTTTCTTAAAATAAACTCTAAACCCATTTAATAAAAACTCTAACTTCTCTATTTCCCCTAGCATCTCATCTGTTCTCATATTTGTCTCATATGCCCTCCTAATCTTAAAAAAAGTTACTAAAACATCATAATCCTTCTTACTTAAACTAGCCATGTCTAGCATATAACTAAGACTCATACAATCATACAAATTTTCAACCATTTTTATTTTAGCGCCATCATATCTATTATAAATAACAGTTTTTAAAGAGCACAGTTTCTTTGTAATTTTCTCATAATCTCTAAATAACTTATCAATCTTCCCCAAAATATCCTGAATCTTTTTCCTGCATTCTTCTAAACTATGAAATTCCAAATCCATTAAAGAATTAATTACTATAACATCAATTTGTTCTTTTAAACTCTTATAAGCTTCCATTTTACTATATTTATTTAATATTCTTCTAACTATAATTTCCTTACCTAACCCCCGCAAACTAACCCAAAACTGAAAAAGCGGTAATTCATAATTCGTCACCAAATTTCCTCTATTATCTAAATCAAACTTTACAAAAAAATCTTGCCTAACTTTTTCATTCAAACTTTTAACAAAATCCTTATACTCTGAAAAAAGATTTTTTATCTCGAGGCTACTCTTAGCTTTTGCTATCCTAAAAGTTGTCATTGTTGAACTATAAATCAAATCTGCTACATAATCTTTACAAAATTCCATAAAATCCTGACGCGTACCATCTTTTTCCATCAAGCAAAAATTAAACACTTCATTAATATATTGCTCTTTTATCTCACGTAAATCATCATCTAAAATATCATCGCTAATAAACGGTTTTGAAACTCCATATAATAGATTATAAGCCGCATTTATTTCCTTAAACTCTTCTTCAGCCTTTTTTTTCTCTGCCTCATCTAAAAAATTATCGGGATGCTTATCGCGAGCTTTCTGTTTAAATGCTTTCTTTGCCTCTTCTCTTGTATGTCCCTCCCTCAAACCTAAAATATTAATCGCTTGTTTATAAGTCATATTATAAGCCATGATAAAGGACCCCCAAATCTGACCTATATTGTACCACACTAAACCTTTTTTTACAAGAAAAAAAAAGACCC
Organism: uncultured Mycoplasma sp.; assembly: GCA_947565485.1. GTDB lineage: Bacteria > Bacillota_I > Bacilli_A > RF39 > UBA660 > Caccenecus. Next base: position 3,719 of record CANOGG010000146.1, read on the forward strand.
TTAAAGTCTATAAATATTGTTTAAATTCTTCCATATTATGTTCCTCTGTAGCAAGCAACTTCTTCGCCAAATTAACTATCTCTTCATCTTGATTTTCATACATATTAATTTTCTCTTGAATCGCAATAACTCCCTTTTCATTACCTTCCATCATCAACTTCACAATATTTTTCTCATCTTTATTAATCGTCATTGCCTCACTCATAATCTTACTACTAAGTTTCTTTAAAGCACTTATCTCTTCCTCTTTTGCTCCATACTTCAAAAGTATCTCTTTTGTATCATCAAGAAATTGTTCATATTCCTCTCTTTGCTCTTTAATGAGTTTAGCTAACTCTTCATTCTCCACCTTATCGATAACCGCATCGATTCCAATAACTCCCATCTGTGCATTTTG
>CANOGG010000147.1 GCA_947565485.1 uncultured Mycoplasma sp.
AATATCGATTTATTTATTGCGAGAAAATATGGTAAAGAGAAAATAGAATATCTTCAGCCTGATTTAGAACCAATTTTAAAAGAGACGTATGGGGTTATCGTATATCAAGAGCAAGTTATGCAAATTCTGGTGAAGATAGGAGGATATACGAATGCGCAGGCAGATAACATTAGAAGAGCAATGTCGAAGAAGAAAGAAGAAGTAATGCGGCAAGATAGAGAACATTTTATAACAAGTGCGGGTGAGTTAGGTTATAAAAAAGAAGTTGCTTTAGAGATATATGATTTAATTATGAAGTTTGCGCGTTATGGGTTTAATAAGGCACATTCGGTTTCGTATGCATTAATTGGATATCAGATGGCTTATTTGAAAGTAAAAGCACCAGTTTATTTTATTACTAATCTCCTTAATATGAGTATGGGAAGTGTCATTAAGACGAAAGAATATATAGATGAGGCTAAAAGTAAGGGGATAGTTGTTATAAAACCGGATATAAACTTAGGATTAGATAAGTATAAAATAACAAAAGATGGATTGATGTTGCCACTAGGAAGTGTGAAGAATTTGGGAGGTAGTGCTTCTTTCTCGATAATTGAAGAAAGAGATAGAGGTGGGGTATATAAAGATTATTTAGATTTTGTAGCAAGGAATTATGGGAAGAACATTAATCGGAAAGTGATTGTGGCTTTAATTCTTTCAGGAGTATTAGATAGTTTGGGGTTAAATAAAAAAGAGATGATGGATAATTTGGATGTTGTGATAAATTATGCTGAGTTAGTGGGGTCACTAGATGAGTCGTTTGTGATGAAGCCAACAATTATGAGGACCCAGGAATATACAGAAGAGGCACTTCGAGAGATGGAGTTTAATGCTTATGGTTTTTATCTCAGTAAGCATCCGGTTAGTAAGTATAATTCGGATAAGGTAGTTAAGTTAAAGAATCTTAAAGATTATTTTGATAAAAGGGTTAGATGTGTGTTATTAGTAGAAAATATTAGAACAATTAAAACGAAGAGGGGCGATAATATGGCGTTTATAACGGCTAGTGATGAGACAGGTAATGGAGAGGTTGTAGTATTTCCTAAACAAATTTTAAATATATCAACGATTAGAGCGGGAGATATTATTGAAATGCAAGCGAGGGTTACAAAGAGATTTGATAATTATCAGTTAACAATGGATTTTTGTAATAAAGTTAAGGGTTAAAGGGTTTTAGAAGAGAGTTTTTTTTGTTATAATTTAGATGTGTTTAGAGACGATATTTAGAAAGAGAGGTGGAAAGAGTCGAGGGGACTCAAGTTAAGAAGTTATGAAAGATTTAGAAGTATTTTTTAAGAGTATTGGGTTAACTTGTGATGAAGAATTATTAAATGTAGAAGTGAATAGAGTAGTGGTTGATAAAAAGAGTGAGACTTTTAGCGTTTATTTGGTAAGTGATAAAGTTTTATCTTATGATAGGACTTTAGAGTTAGGTCAAAGGGAGTATTTGATTAATGAGAAGTATAAATGTAAGATATTTTTAAGTTATAATCGGGTAGAGACAAGTGATGTTATAAACTATTTAGATAGAATTATGGAAGAGTTAGTGGTGGATAGGCCATCACTTGTTAGTATTAGAGAAAGTGAGCCAGTTATAGATGATGACTTGATTATTTTTGAGGTTATTAGCAAGCAAGAAGAAGAGATTGTTAGAAGAGAAGAGGGTAATATTCGGAAGAGACTCGCTAGTTTGGGGTTAAACGATTATTTGATTACAACGAGACTTAATGAAGAGAAACAAAAAGAGGTAAGTCAAGTGTTAGAAGATGTGCAAGCGCCGGTTAATTTTACACCACAAGAATATGTGCATACACCAGGGACGATAGTGCTTGGAAAAGAGATAATTAAAGATGCAAGTGCAATTAGTTCGATAAATAATGTATGTAAAAATGTGGTGGTTGAGGGTTATATAGAATCAATATCTTATTTAGAAAGAGATAATATAAATATTATTACGCTTTCAATTAATGATAATAAGAAGAGTATTATGGCTAAAGTATTTAAGAAAGATAAAGAAGAGTATTTGCCTTTAAAGAATGTGTTAAAAGAAGAGGCTTGGTATAGGGTGCAGGGGAATGTGGATTTTGATTCATATTCGAAGTGTTTAGCATTATCAGTACGGAATATAGAAGTAATAGAAGATAGAGAAATTGTAGTAGTACAAAATGAAAATCCGAATATTATTATGGGTGAGCATATTGAGGGAGATGTGGTAGCTTTAGAAAATATTATGGGGACGCAAGAAAATGTGATTGTAGAGGCTTATGTTTTTGGGGATGAGTTGCTCGAGAAAGATGCTATTAATATTATGACTCTTAAAATTAGTGATAATACTAATAGTATTTTAGCTAAAGTATTTAAGAAAAATAAAAGAGAATTTGGGGTTATTAAGAAAGCGATGAGTGGGGCGGCTAAAAAGAAGAAATGGTTTAGATTTCATGGGAATGTGGAATTTGATAATTATGCGAGAGAAAATGTGTTTCAGATTTGGAATTTAGAGAGTATTCCCTCGAAGATTGAGGGAATCATTGATAAGGCAGAGGTTAAGAGAATAGAGTTACATACACATACGAAAATGAGTACCATGGATGGAGTGATAGAACCAAAAGATCTTATTGGTTTAGCGCAAAGTCTAGGGCATAAAGCGATTGCAGTGACAGACCATAATGCTTTACAGGCTTATCCTGATTTATTTCATGTTGTAAGTGACATAAATAAAGGAAAGAGTGGAGATGAGAGGTTTAAAGTTATTTATGGGGCCGAGCTTAATGTGGTAAATGATGATGTTGATTTTATTCATAATTTGAGGGAATACCAGCTACTGGATCAAGAATATGTGGTATTTGATACCGAGACAACAGGTTTTTATGTGGGTAGTGACCAGATGATTGAAATAGGGGCAGTTAAGATTAAACATGGAGAGGTGAGTGATAGGTTTGATGAATTTATTGATCCAAAAAGACCTCTTCCAGCGAAGATTACCGAACTTACTTGTATTACAGATCTGATGTTAGCAGGAAAAGATAGTGAAGAGAATGTTACAAGGAGATTTTTAGAGTGGGTAGGAGATTTACCGATGGTGGCCCATAATGCGAAGTTTGATATTGGATTTGTGGGGGCCGCCTGTCAGAAATATAATTTGGGTGAGTTTCAAAATACCGTTTTAGACACGATGAGTATGGCGCGAATGCTTCATCCTGAGTGGCCTAATCATAAGCTTACAACTTTAGTTAGACGATATAAGATAGAATGGGATGAAGATGCACATCATAGGGCAGATTATGATGCCGAGGGGACAGCACAGGCTTTTACAAAGATGTGTGAGGAGCTTGATGCTAGAAATATAGAAACAACTACAAAATTATTTAATTCGGTAGATATAAATGAGCTTATTAAGTTCTCTTTTCCTTTTCATCTTTGTTGTTTAGTAAAGAATAAAGTGGGACTTAAGAATTTATTTAAGATTATTAGTTATGCGAATACGACTTATTTATTTAGAGGAAGTGAGCCGAAGTTACCGAGGGGAGAGTTAAAAAAGCTTCGAGAGGGGTTGCTTATTGGTTCGGGTTGTATTAATGGCGAGATATTTGAAGAAGCAAAGACTAAAGAAGATGAAGAGCTTGCTAATATGATGCAATTTTATGATTATATTGAAGTTCAGCCGATAAGTGCGTTTAAGCATTTGTTACAGATGGAGTCTAGTGGTTTTAAGACTTATCAGGATTTAGAAGAACATTTGAAGAAGATTATTCGGGTAGCAAAGGATGCGGGAGTGCTGGTGGTTGCTACTAGTGATGCGCATTATCTAAGGCCTAGTGATAAGATTTCTAGAGATATTATTATTGCGCAAAAGGCGAATGGAAAGTTGCATCCATTAAATAGACGAGGTGTGGAACAGCCAGATATGCATGTTAGAACAACATTGGAGATGTTAGAGGAGTTTTCGTTTTTGGGTGAGGAATTAGCGCAAGAAATAGTGGTTACAAATTCGAATAAAATAGCGGATATGATAGAAGAAGTGGAAGTTATTATTCAGACAGGAGGAGTGCCTTTTTCACCA
>CANOGG010000148.1 GCA_947565485.1 uncultured Mycoplasma sp.
CTTTAACAGAGATAAGTTTGCAATTATCAAGTTCAGTTAAAAAAGCTTCTTTTTCAGTGTCGTTTAGCATGATGTGAATTTGAAGATAGCGATAAATTTGACATTGTTCATTGATATAATAATTATGCATAGTTTTCACCTAGTCTACTTTCTATTATTTTATCAAGCATATCATATTCTTTGCTTGAGAGGTCATTATTTATAATGTATTCGTTATTTACTAATTCGTAGGATGAGGCTAGTAAGTCATTATCTATTAAATAAATAATATAATCTTTACCAAAGCTATAGTCGAAATGGGTAAATAAGAAATTGGCTTTATATTTATGACCTTCTGTGTCGATTAGTATTATATTATCCATGGTATCACCTATTATAATTATAATGTATTTGGAGGAGTTATGCAATTTCATTTGTAAATAAAATGTATATAAATAGTAAATTGTTTAAAAATGGAAGTTTTTGACAAAAATAGACGATATTATACCCAAATGTTTTAAGCTAGCTTTAAGTTATGAGACAATATTTATGGTGAAATTAAATGTATAGGAAAAGGTTGCAAAGAATAAGAAAAAGAAGAGAGATTAAAGTTTATCAGATTGCAGAAGTACTAGAGATTGAGAGAAGTGCGTATGGGCATTTTGAGAAGGAAGATAGTATTATGCCTCTTAAACATTTGGTAGCGGTTTGTGATTATTTCAATGTTTCGTTAGATTATGTCTTTGAATTTACAAATAAAGAAAATTATAATGATAGTATCAAAGGGCTAGATTTAGAAATAACGAGTAAGAGATTAAAAGAGTTTAGAGTAAATAAGAAAATTAGTCAGAAAGCTCTAGCAATTAGAACAGATAATAAAAGGACTAATATTTCAGGATATGAGACGGGTGATTGTTTGATTTCAACTTCATTTTTGTATACGATTTGTAAAATATATGGGCTTTCAGCGGACTATATTGTGGGTAAAGTAAATGTTAAGCCGAGAACTAAGGTTTTAGTTGGAGTTTAGAATTTTTTCAAGTGGGTGTTTTAGGGAAGCTGGACTTCATGAGATTAGGAATTAAAAAAAGACAAGCTTTTGCCTTATTTTTTAGTAACAATTAAACGAATAGCAGTTTTATCTTCGCCATTAATAATAACATCATTAAAGGCCGGTATTACGACTAGATTATCGCCACTAGGTGCTACAAAGCCTCGTGCGATAGCAACACCTTTTATAGCTTGATTTAGAGAACCTGCACCAATGGTTTGAATTTCAACAGTGCCTTTTTCACGAAAAATATTAGCAATGGCACCGGCGACTTTACTAGGGTTTGATTTACTAGATACTTTTAAGATTTCCATATATTTTATTCCTCAACTTTCTAGTTAAATATATGAAAATAGACTTATTTTATGACTTTAATTTTTTAGATTTAGGAACCAATGTCGGTGATGCCGTTTTCGATGTCGCCGATAATATTAATTTTAACACCTGTTATTTCAGAATTATTATTTTTATAAATAGTGGTGGTAATATCATTAATCATAAGACCTACTTCGAGACAGTAAAATTCATCGTTGGGACCACTAGCTTCGGTGGATAAAGTTTCAAATTCAAGATTGAACTCTTGGATTTCGGGTTCACTATCTTGGTTAAAGATTGGTGATAATATAGAAAGTTCGGTTTCGACATCATTAGGAGTTAGTTTAATAGATTTTTTTAGATGCCAGCTAGACTGGTTAAGATTAGTTAGTTTCATATTAAGTTTTTCGGTATCATAATTGATAGATATTTCTTTTAGACTTGGAACATCTTTTTCAATTAAGATATCGGTTTTTTTATTTTCTTTCTTTTTTTAAAAAATAGCATTTTATATTCCCCTTTCCTATTCTTTAGCAATGTCGATTGTTTCATAAGCTCCTAGGTCGTAGACTTTAAACCCGAGTTTTTTTAGAGTCTCAAAGGCGATACTACTTCTCTTACCACTTTTGCAATATACGAGAATTGTTTTATTTTTGTCAAGTTTGGTGTTCTCATCTATTTCGTCGTAGGGAATATTAATGGCGCCTTTAACATGACCTGTAGCATATTCGCTCGATGTTCGAACATCGATTATTTCGTAGTTGTTTTCAATCATTATTTTTTCAACTTCGGGGTTTTTAGAATACTTATAACTTTCGGTGGTAGAATTACAACCACAAAAGACTAGGCTTATAATAATTAAAATTAAGATTTTTTTCATTTTTTACTCTCCCATCTAGCGTATATGCCACAAGGCAATACTAATTTGGAATTAAACATTGGTAGGCCTAATTCATCACTACTAATAAGGCCCTCTTTTTTTATGTTTAGATATAAAAGGTTTTCTAAAACAGTTTTAGATAAACCAGTCGTGTAAGAATTTATTAAGAATAATAGAGGATTAGTACTTAGAAGCTTAGTAGTGTCACTTATAAGTTCAGCCAGGTCATGTTCGATATTCCAGACTTCGTTTTTACTGCCACGGCCAAATGAAGGTGGGTCCATCAGGATAATATCATATTTATTGCCTCTTCTTATTTCGCGTTTCACAAATTTGCGAACATCATCAACGAGAAAGCGAATTGGGCGGTCTTCTAAGTTGTTTAGTTTAACATTTTCTTTAGCCCAATCTATCATACCACGAGAAGAGTCGACATGGGTGACGCTTGCTCCTGCTTTAAGGGCAGCGACTGAGGCACCACCAGTATAGGCAAATAAATTTAGAACTTTAACTTCGCGGTTAGCCTCTTTGATTTTGGAAGTGATTAAATTCCAGTTATAGGCTTGTTCAGGAAAGAGTCCAGTATGTTTAAAGCCCATTAATTTAAGATTGAATTTTAAGTCGTGATATGTGATGACCCAGGAGTTTGGAACATTCTTGGTTATATGCCAAGAACCACCTCCGGTGTTGCTACGTTCATAGCTAGCATGAGCTTTATCCCAGAGATTAGTACTTTTAGTATCCCAAATTATTTGAGGGTCAGGACGAGAAAGGATAATATCGCGCCAGCGTTCAAGTTTGAGGCCACTTGCCATATCTAATATTTCATAGTCAGTAAAATCAGTTATTAATTTCATGGTATCACCTATTTTTATTGTATCTTATTAAATAGCTTGTTAAGGGATCGATAGCGTCTAGAATACTATTGATTAAAAAGAAGAAACCGAGCATTGTTACTTGGACGCTTTCATCGTGTAAAAGATTAAGAGAAGTTAAGAGACCAGCGCCAATAAAGATAAAGAGAATAAAAATTCTAAGGAGCCACATGCGGTTGGCACGGTCGTGGTAAAAATCAGCTTTTTTTAGTTTAACAAGACTCATGAGGCCTATCCAAATTAAGATTATCAAAGCAAGATATTTAGTTTTTAGTTCTAAAAAATAGATAGATATTAAAGCCCCTAGAGAAATGATACTCGTTAAGAGATATTCATAATCATGTTCTTTAAAAGTTAGCATAAAGCCTGTTAGTTTAATGGCCGCATAAAAACCAAAGATAATTGATAAAATTAGTTTCATGTCAGTTATTTTAAACATCGGTAATATTAGAATACAGCCAGCTAGAATAATTAAAGATAAACTAGTAATGAAGTCTACAGCTTCTTTTTTCTTCATAAGTTTCCACCTCGTATTTATTATAGCACAGTTATGGTAAAAAAGATATTTAGTATATATTAATTTTGGAACTTTTAAAGTTATTAGTCTGGGCTATAACTTATTATTTGCTATATTTTATTTTTTAGTAGTTAGAATTCGTAGAACAGATTGACATTCTACTACTGCATTTAGGTCATATTTTCAATCATTTCTAGCATTTGCTTTTCTGTATAGTCATTATTGTGGTTATCAAGAATATAGATAATATTATCATAAACAAATAGATACTCGTTCCATCTGGAATGATAAATTTTAGTCTTTAGTTTTGAAGAATTAAAGATTTTGGTCTCATTTTCTTCAAAGTCGGCAAGATGGATAGCAAAGTTTTCAAGTTGGTCTAAAGTGGCGTATTGGGTGGCAACAACATAATCAATATTCAATTTATTTTTAGTATCATCGAGGCATTTATCATGTTC
>CANOGG010000149.1 GCA_947565485.1 uncultured Mycoplasma sp.
GCCTCTTCTAGCTCATCTTTAGTCATTTTTGTATAACCCTTTATACCTGCCTCTTTAGCTTCATTCCTAAGGTTTGTAAGTGTTTTATCACTATCACTTACTTCCACGTTCTCAGCAATATATTTCCCCGTCTTAACTAAAGAATCTATCTGTTCTTTCGTTAACGTTTCATGCTCCACTAAATTATCAGCTAGTAAATGAACTAAATCGGAATTCTCTTTTAATATCTTTCTTGCTTTATTATAACACTCTTCCACAATCTTTCGTACTTCTTCATCAATCTCATGCGCCACTTTATCAGAGAAATTCTTCGTTTTTCCATAATCCCGACCTAAGAATACACCTTCTGTTTTCTGCTCATATTGCACAGGTCCAAGATCACTCATACCGTACTCTGTAACCATAGCCCGTGCAATATTAGTCGCTCTCTTAAAGTCATCTGAAGCTCCCGTTGTAATCTCATTTAAGAACATCTCTTCACTAACACGTCCTCCAAGAAGACCAATAATTTGCGCTTCTAACTCATTCTTCGTCATAATCGCAATCTTCTCTTCTCGTGGTAACATCATAGTATAACCACCTGCTACTCCACGTGGAATAATCGTTATCTTATGAACTTCATTCGCGTCTTCAAGCTTAATACCAATCACCGCATGACCAGATTCATGAATTGCCACAAGTCTCTTCTCTTTATCAGTAATCTTTCTACTAACCTTTGCTGGGCCCATCAAGACTCTATCAGTCGCCTCATCAATCTCATCCATCGTAATCGCTGGTTTATCACGTCTTACTGTAAGCAGTGCTGCCTCATTAAGCAAATTCTCCAAATCCGCTCCACTAAAACCTGGTGTTCTAAGACTTAAATTCTTAATATTGACATCTTTATCTAATATCTTATTTCTCGCATGTACTTTTAATATAGCTTCTCTCTCGTTTGCATCCGGTAAACTAACTGTAACTTGTCTATCAAATCTACCTGGACGAAGAAGTGCTGGGTCTAATACATCTGGCCTATTAGTCGCTGCCATAATGATAATACCCTCATTCTCTCCAAATCCATCCATTTCTGTTAAGAGTTGGTTTAAAGTCTGTTCTCTCTCATCATGACCTCCACCAAGTCCTGTACCTCTTTGACGTCCTACCGCATCTATTTCATCGATAAATATCAAACAAGGTGCACTTCTCTTCGCATCTTTAAACATTTCTCTAACCCGGCTAGCACCTACACCAACAAATAGCTCCACAAAGTCACTACCACTAATATAGAAAAATGGTACATTAGCCTCTCCTGCTACAGCTCTTGCTAGTAATGTCTTACCAGTTCCTGGAGGACCAACTAAAAGCACTCCCTTAGGAATTCTTGCTCCGAGTTTTTGAAACTTCTTCGGATTACGAAGAAAATCAATCAACTCTTTGACTTCTTCTTTCTCTTCTTTCAATCCTGCTACATCAGCAAACTTCGCTTGATGTTTGTCATCACTAAGTTTTGCCCTACTCTTCCCAAAGTCCATTGAACCTTTATTCGAACTCGCAAGTTTCGAAAATAATATATAAGAAATGACTACTAACACCACAAGTGGCAACACATTAACCAATATATATAAGAATGTGCTAGAACCAGGGTCTGACTCTGTCTTATACTCCTTTATATTATTAGCCGCCGCATATGCTGTAACGTTATTAATCTCCGCTTCTACTACTTTCGTCTCAAACGACTCATTATTTTTATAACCCTCAATCTTACCCTTTATATAGTAGATTGATTCACTACTCTTCGGCATTACTGTTATCTCTGTAACTTTCTTATCTTTAAGTGCCGTAATAAGCTCTCCTGTCGTTAACTTATTTACCTTATTTGTTCCCATACTTAAAATAAAGAATGTTAACCCAATAATAATAAATAATATTAAATAAGGAAAAAAGCTTCTCATCGTATTATTTTTCTTTACATCTTTAATGTTCATATTATTCCTCCTCATATGAAAGTATTATATCATAAATTTTGTATCTTTCTACATCAAATTTTGATTTTTTTACACCAGGTAGCCATATAATGACATTATTACTATCTGTAACTACCGGAATTTTATCCCTTTTATCACGAGATATCTTCTCATCAATCAAAATATCCTTCACTTTTTTACTACCATTAAGGTTCTTTACACAAATTTTATCTCCCTTTCTTCTATTCCTCACCTTTAAAGGTAAACATATCTCTTCACTATTTAATCTTATCACATAATTACTCTTACTATCACTCTTCCTAATCTTCTGAATAACTCCGCCAGGCACCAGCACCTTATCTTCAAGTATAAATTCATAATCGTTGCTTACCTCATCTTCCACAATTCTAAAACAATCATAATTTTTACTTGCTTTATACAGGCCTGGTAAATTAATATAGCCATTACTAACATCACTCTTAAGTAACTTGATTATTGCTTCACTATGTCTATCACTTACTAAAAACAAATCATTGACATAAACTAAAGATAACTGATATTCTACCACTCTCTTAACCACAAAACTATCTAACCCAAGAAGTTTACTTATCACTATCCCCTTATCATCACTAATCTTAGGCATTACCTCTTTTATATAACCATCTACAAAATCATTAACCATTTTAAGCTCTCTACTAAACTTCAAAAACTTTAAATTAACCTCCCTATTCTCCTCTTTTAAGAAAGGTAACAACCTCTTCCGATAACGATTTCGTGTATAATCCTCCGAAAAATTACTCTTATCGACATAATACTTAAAATCATTATCTCTCATATACTGTTCTATTTCTTCTTTTGTAAGTTCTATTAAAGGTCTAACTAACTTTATTCCCTTAAAATCTACCATCTTACTAAAACCAGCATACCCTTTAAGACTACTGCCTCTAACCAACCGCATCATGATTGTCTCCATCAAATCATCCCCATGATGGGCGGTAAACAAATATTTAGCCTGATACTTTTCTGCCAAATCCAAGAAAAAATCATATCTCTTTCTTCTTGCTTCATTCTCTAAATTATCATGATTATACTCTTTTATCTCCATATACTCATATATTAGTCCTAAAGCCAAAGCCTCTTTCTTAACAAAAGTAGCCTCTTCTTCACTCTCACTTCTAAGTTTATGATTAACATGAGCAATTACTAACTTTAATTTTTTCTCTTTTTGAAGCTCCACCATCAATCGAAACAAACACATCGAATCTGGACCTCCCGAAGTTGCAAGTATCACCACGTCACCATCATTTAATAATTCATCTAAATAAAACAATACTTTATTCATTCTCTTATTTCTCCATGCCTCACTATTTTAACGCAAAAACACTCTTACTGCAAGTACAATCAAACTTTATCCCCCATATTTTCTCCATCATCCTCACTCGAAACCTTTTTTTCTCTATTAACATACAAAATAGTTACCAAAGCAGTTACAACTAAACTTAGTCCTCCCACTACACTAAACACGATAATCTCTCTTGGCGAACTATTCTTCACTACTGGCTCTTGCGGTTTTTCAATAGTTGGTAACTCTTCTTTCTCTTCTGGTTCTTCCTTTATCTCAAAGATACTCTCATCAAACAAACTCTCCTCAACATTTTCTAAAAGCCAAACTTTTCCAACCTCACCCTTTATCCAACCGTTCTTATTATTAAAATGGACATATAACCAATCACTATCTTTATTATCAATAATATAATTATACTTCGAATAAACCATTGTTCCCTTTGGCACCAAATCCAATTCTTCTGCCTCTTCTGATGGCTTATCATAAAGTTTTAACCCCTCTTTGGCAGTTAGACTATATCTCTGTATTATTCTAATTCCGAGACCATTCTTAACCATTACCCATCCTTTTTTACCTTGATATTCTATGTACTCCCAAAATTGGGTCTTATCATAATAATCATATAAAATTTTAAACTCTGTATTTTTAGGAATTGTTATCACTTTCGAAGACTCTATATTTGAATTCTCATAAACTACCATATCATCTACACATAAACCAATTTTATTTTT
>CANOGG010000150.1 GCA_947565485.1 uncultured Mycoplasma sp.
ATTCCAGACTCACTACTCATTCCATAATTTATCGTATAAACATTATTATCTTTATTAACATACGCATATATCTCATCATCTTGATATAACTTTTCTATTTCCTCTAAGCTACCAACCTTTACTTCTAACCCCATCGCCTTGGCCATCTCTTCTTCTACATTACTTGGAACATAACTAAAACCAACTTTATTATACTCCGTTCCATCATCTTTCATTTGAGTATCAAAAAGCGCTGACATCCCTATAATTATAAGCGGAATAATCATCGGAATCACAAGCATCATCATAAGTGATTTCTTATCTCTAAATACTTCTCGAAGTTCTTTTTTTAACATACTTAAAATCTTAGTTCTCATGTTTTTCCCCTCCAATCAATTTAAAGAATGCTGCTCTAAGATTAGTCGTTTTAGTCTTTTTCTTAATCTCCTCTGGCGTTCCTGTACATAGTACTTTTCCCTTATTTATCATCACTACATAATCACAAATATTTTCTGCTTCTTCCATATAATGCGTCGAATACAAAATGGTTTTTCCTTTATCACGTTCTTTTTTTATAAAATCTAAAATAACTTCACTAGAAATTATATCTAACCCACTAGTCGCCTCATCTAAAATATAATACTTTGGATTATGGACCAAACATCTTGCTATATTTACTCTTTGGGTCTGTCCCGTCGATAAATTAGCCAGTTTATTATACAAAAATCCCTCTAAATCTAATGACTTTGCAATCTCTTCTATTCTTCCTTTTCTTTTTTCTTTTGGATAATCATAATAATCAAGACACATCTCCATAAGTTCAAACGCTGATAAAGTATCATATATCTTAGTATTCCCTGATAAATACGCCAAATTAGCCTTTATCTCAATCGCCTTACTCTCTAAATTTAAGTCATCATAAAAAACTTCACCCTCTGTTGGCTCCATAATACCCGCTATAATTCTAAGAAGAGTCGTCTTACCAGCCCCATTAGGCCCCAGTATTCCCACAATCTCTGCGTCTTTAGCTTTTAAAGATATATCATTTACTGCCAAAAATTCTTCCTTTTCTTTTTTACTTTTTTGCCTCACAAATCTTTTTCTTATCCCTCTAACTTCTATCATTTTTTTCCCATCACTTTCTAAATTTTACAATATAATCTTTCGTTACTTTATCTACTCTATAACTATCTCTTATTTTACTTATCATTTTATTAATTGTAAACCTATCTAGAGTATTCTTTTGTAAAAACTCCAAAGTTTGCTCTTGATATTTTACAAACACTTCACATAATAACCATGCCCGCGCCATATTTACATAATAATACTCACTCTCTGTATCTCCAATAATTCTATATATAATCTCTAAATATTCTTCTTCCACATAATAACTAAGTAACAAAATAAGCCCCACTCGCACCCGGTACTCATCTCCACTTCTAACAAGACTATCTATTATTTCTAAAAAATACTCTTCATTTTTTCCCACAATCTTTAAACTATTACAAAAAGAATCACATATCGCCCAATTATCAATCAAATCTATATACGAATCAAAGTACTTTTCTAACTCTTCTTTTTTATCTATCCCTGCCAACACTAATCCTAAAATCAATACTTCTTCAAAATAAGTCTTACCTGCAACTTTAAGAAAACTCTTATAATCTCCCTGATAAATCTCTTTAGCCATTTTTCTTAAAATTGGGATTCTCACCCCTAACATGGGATAACCAGTCGGCGTTATCTTCCTATTAAATTCTCTATACTTATCATCACTTATACTTTTCAAATAATCTAAATATTCCTGATAATTCTCTGCCCAATCAAAATTTTTTAAATCCATAACTATACCTCATAAGTAATTTCAAATCACTTCTACTATCCCTAAATCAATTAAAATTATACTAACTAAAGATAAAGCTCTAAAACCATCTTCGTCATAATATTTCATTTGTTCATCAAATATTTTTAAATTTATTTTCCCAAAATTTGAAGTATCATACTCACTAATGTTTAAATCTTTAAAAACTCTATTCATATTTTCAACTGCTAATAATAAAGTTTCCTCTGTTATATTATTAATATTATATTTTTTATATCCCATACTCTTTAAATGATTTTTTGTTTCCTCTGAAGTCTTAAAATATTTTTTATACAGCATCTTCTCAAAATTTGCTAAAGTAAAAACTTCTATACATGGATAGCTTAGCAAAGCTAAACCATTCATTTCATAATTATCATTATCCCAAGCGCTTGTAAAGTTTTTTAATACCTCTTTAGTTGTAATCGTTTTATTAGACTCCAAATCACGATCCCAAATAAAATATGTTCTAACATACTTTAAACTTCTAACATATTCTCTCATCATAAAATTATATAATTTATCAAAATAATCATCAACATCTAATACTGAACTAATATTAGAATTTCTTATATTCACTACTACTACACTTGAATTAATATTTGTTTTACTTTGATACTTTGTTTTTACAATATTATTTTTATTAATCGAAACATAATTATAATCAAGTATTTTCGTAAATATATGTCTCAATAATTTATGCTCATAAACCTCTCCCTCAACAATTATTAAGACCTCACCAATACTTTTATTTCTATTAATTTTTAAATTTCTTGCTGTAAATTGGCTTTCCATTAAACACTCCTGCTAAATACATTTTTTCTAAATTCTGCGATTCCCGAGGGTTTTCATCAGAAAATCTTTTAATAATAGTTCCCTCACTCGAATTAAAAGAAAAAGTGTAAACCTGATCTGGTCTAAGTATAGATGTATCTAAAATATTAGTCGATTGCGTTGTAAAAAACATCTGTGATTTTTTCGAATTATCAAAAAAATATCTAATCAAACTTTCTTCTAACTCATTATGAAGTCCACTTGAAAATTCATCAATAATAATCATTCCATCATTCTTCGTTACATACAACATTGGAAGTATTATTCTCATAAAAATTTTATTCCCTGTTGATTCTAAAATCAAAGGAATATCAACATCGGTATTATTTTTTCTTATTCCAATACTATAACTAGTAACCAAATTATAATTACTATCTACATTTGAAAACACTTCTTTTTTAACAATTTCACTATTATAACCAAAATCTTTTATAAATTCATTTAATTTTAAAGCCTCTTCACTCTCCAAATATTTCTCTAATATTAAATCTTTTGCTATATCTTGATTATAATATCTAATTTTTGAAGTTAAACAATTAAAATAGACTGAATTTTTCAAAAACAAAAACCATTTATTTAAAACTTTATGTCCCTCAAATTTTGTCTTATAATATTCCTGCTTTAAAATTGAAAGCTGACTATCAATATCTACATTTCTTCCCTCAGCGCCAAAATATATTTTAGCACCATCTTTAAGTCTATCTATCATAATTTTATCATCTAAAAATAATTTTTCTAAATTAATTTTATTATTCAAAAATTCTACTTCATATTTTATCTTACAATTATCAACTACAAAAATATACTCTAAACTAAACTGGGTGCCCTTTGTATAAAGAGATTTTTTATCTAAAAATGTTATCTCTGAATTTCCTAACACCAAATCGAGTAAAAATACAATTGCTTTTAAAGTTTGCGTTTTGCCACTAGCATTCTCTCCCACAAACAAAGCCCCTTTTAATATTTTATCCTTAACATTAGTTTCATTTAAAATCTTATAATTAGTCGCTTTAAAATCAAAAATAGTTTCTTTAATAAAAGTAGTATAATCTTTTAATTTAATACTTTCTAGCATCAAATCAACCTCTTTCTATGTACCTATTATATAACAAAAATGTAAAAAAATTACACATTAACTATTACGTAATGTAAAATTTTTACATTTATTATAATAATTCATCTATTTTCTGTCAAGAAAAACTTTAAAGCATTAAATCTAATTACCAAATTTTGTCACTTGCTATTTATACATATGTTCGTCTATAATTTTAAATGAGGAGGAAAACTCTATGAATAATAACCTATATCT
>CANOGG010000151.1 GCA_947565485.1 uncultured Mycoplasma sp.
ACAGGAGTATAGCTCTAGGCTTTGGAATTTATCTCTTATTCCACGGTGTAAAATATTTTGGTATCCTCCTTCTCTTAATAACTCTCTTCTTAGGTGGTGCTTTTTGCCTTGAAATTTGCGTCAATTTCCTCTTCAATCGCAAGAACCGTGCTTTACCAATTTTAAGTAAACTAGTCGCTTTAATAATTCTAACCGGTCTTAGCCTCACCTTTAGTGGGATTGAAATCGCCAGTACTGAACTAATATATGAAAATAACTACCCTGAAAAAATTATCACCAAAGAACTAACTATGTCTGACAATTTATGTCTCTATAATTATGATAATATCATTGTTGATAACACCCTAGGTAACACTATCCGCCTTGAATATTCTTATCCTGACTTTGATAATAATTTAAACATTAATATCGACCTCAATAAATGTGGAAATGGCTATTGTCTTGATTACGATGTAAGACACATCAGTTGGAACAAAAAACTCTTAAATACTCTCATCAAGAACTTGAAACAAAAAAGAATTTATGTCTATGACTTTCATGTTAAAAAAAATATCTTCCTCTCTGAAGAAAACTACCAAAAATTATTAACTAACAATAACAACGACCAATACTACTACGATGACTATTATAACGATGATGATTACTATGATGATAACTATTATTATAATGGCGAGTTTACTAAAACCTACACTATTCTAAATATCACCGAAAGTAACCACCATTCTCATTTTTACCTAACTATCAAGGAATCTGAGAGTGAAGAAGTTCGTACCGTGAAAATTCCTTGTTCTCTAGCTGAACACGTCGAAGTAAACAAAACTTATATCTTCACTTTCCAAGCAAGCCATATCCATCATAGTCAAGATATATTTAAATATTGCAACTTAGTTAGTATTCGCGAACTAAACCCAGCTAATCCTAACCCCAATGGAATTTAATAGTAAAATAATACTCCAAAAAGAGGAATTTACCCTCTTTTTTCTTTTTAATTGCCAAAAATATGATATAATAATACCAAGAGTAGGAGAATAACCAATGCATGAATACTATAAAACTTATCTAACTAATAATCCGATTAAAGACTTTGATGACATAAACACCAACGAACTAAATATTGCATCCAAAGATGAAATAGTCTGTGGGACTTCTAACAAGCCTCTAATTGGCACTCATTCTCTAGAAACCTGTTTTAGTATCATTCTAAGTAGTGAAAACACTAACTATACTTTATGTCATGTTCTAAATAACTACCAACTATTGCTAAATGAAATGTTAAAAAATTTTACTTCAAGCAAACAAATAGATGTCACTATTATCCCTGGATTTTATACAACAATTGAAAAGATTAATGAAGTTATATCTTATCTAAAAACCACTTATCCCTATCATAAATTTAACATCTCCATCCAAAACCTCGGCCATTACAAAAGTCCCGAATATAACACTATTGATTTTGCCTACGACACTAGAACTGGCGAATACTTAAAACCTAATTATGATGAAATACTAACAAATGAAAGGATGCGATAAATATGGAAATTAGTATGCTCGAAAGATATGGCGATGACTTAACTGCCAAAGAATATATAACCGACCCTGCTATCGGTCGGGAAATGGAAATCAAGCAAATGATATTATCTCTTCTAACTCCCGAAAAAAGTGCTCTCTTAGTCGGTAAACCAGGAATTGGTAAAACTGCTATCGTCGAGGGACTTGCCTATCGTATTATTAAAGGTTATGTTCCTGATGCTCTTCTAAACTATCAAATCATCAAGATAAATATCACTAGTCTCATCGGGAGTACAAATCTAACCGGCGAGAGTGAAACAAGAATTGACCTCTTAGTCCGAGAACTAGCTACTAAAGACAATATCATTCTCTTTATTGATGAAACTCATCTTTTAGTAAATAGAGAGGGAGGCCTTGACTTTGCTAACATGTTAAAAGCTGGCCTTGACCGTGGAACTATCAAAATGATTGGCGCCACAACTACCGAAGAATATGAACAATACATACTAAGAGACCGGGCTTTCTTAAGACGTTTTGTCAAAATCGAAGTCCTAGAAGCAGATAAAGAAACGACCGTTGAAATCCTTATGGGAACTCTTCCCAAACTTGAAAGAAAAATTGGCGTCAAATGTGAATACACCGACTTTATCAAAGAAAAAATCATGCGCTTTATTGTTGATATGACAGATGAATACAAAAGAATATACGAAATAGCCTCTAGATACCCTGATATCTGTTTAACTATCGTCTCCAATGCTCTAACCTATGCCTTATATGACAATAAAAAGAGTGCCACTCTAAAGCATTTTTACAAAGCTATATGTAATGCTAAAAATATATATGAAGATGCCCGCACTAAAGAAATAGAACGCTTTAAAATTGAATTTATGGATATGATTAAAGAAGAAGGAGTTGATTTAAATGAAACTAATTAAAGCATTTCAAATTGGATGTGGCAAGATGAGTAAATACATCATGGAATACATCATCAAAAATGGTGGCGAGATAGTCGGCGCCATCGATACCAATCCTGATATTATCGGTAAAGATATAGGTAGTATCATCGAATGTAATTTCCAAGGGGTCAAAATAAATAGTTCTAATGAGTTAGATAAACTATTACAAGAAACTAAACCTGATATTGCTATAATTACCACGATGAGTTTTCTAAACGATGTTGAAGAAAGTATTCGCACCTGTATCAAAAATGGTGTTAATGTTATTACGACTTCTGAAGAATGTTTCTATCCCCAAAATAGTAATCCCACTCTTTATCGTGAACTAGATATTTTAGCTAAAGCAAACAATGTCACTATCACGGGAAGTGGTTATCAAGATGTCTTTTGGGGTAATTTAATTACTGTTCTAGCAGGAAGTATCCACAACATCACCAAAATAAAGGGCAGTTCTTCCTACAACGTCGAAGACTATGGTCTTGCTCTTGCCCAAGCTCATGGTGCTGGCCTAACACTTGCCGAATTTGAAAATGAAATTGCAAGCCTTGATAACATCACAACCTCTGAACGTCAAAAACTTATTAATAATCGCGAATTTAGTCCCTCATATATGTGGAATACTGTCGGTTGGCTTGCCGAGAAACTAAACTTAACACCTAAGAAGTTAACCTCCAAAACAGTCCCTACTACTTCACCAGAAGACTTACACAGTACAACCCTTGACATGGATATCAAAAAAGGCAATGCTACGGGTATGAGTGCTATTGCAAAACTTGAAACAGAAGAAGGGATAATAATTGAAGCTGAATGTATCGGAAAAGTCTATGGCCCTGATGATTTTGACAAAAACGAATGGACCATTGAGGGCGAGCCAACTACCACTTTAACTATCAATAATCCTGACACAGTAAAGTTAACTTGTGCTAATATCGTTAACCGTATTCCTGATGTTATCGCCGCTCCATCTGGCTTTATCCCAACTTGTGAAATAGGCGAAAGTACTTACAAAAATCGCTATTAAAGAAAAAAGAGGTATTTATGACTAATGAAGAATTAAACCCAATTCCTATAAATGAACCAAGCAAGGAAAACCAAAATAACATCCAATCAAAAGACAAAAGTCTTACTTTCTTAAAAGTACTTTTAGTTATTCAAATTTTAATTTTCCTTTTCATGCTTATAATCACATTTATGGATAAGCCTCATCCCCGCCAATCACGTTGCCCTAATGCCTGGGGTTGTGTTTGTAAAGATGACGAATCATTCTGTGAATGTAACTACTGTGCCGATGAAAATTATGATTATAACGAAGAATGTAAAATCATTAAAAAGGTTAGCTGTCCTAACCCTAACATGAGGTGATAAATTAATGAAAAAATCTAAAAAAATCTTAATAATTTTAAATATTGTGATTTTCTTTTTAAATGCCTTTTGGTATTACGCTTTTTGCTGGCCGGAAATGAAAACTACAATTGATAAGCCCATTCTCTACCTCTATCCCGAAGCAGA
>CANOGG010000152.1 GCA_947565485.1 uncultured Mycoplasma sp.
GTTTGGTGGAGGTGGCTATAAAGTTAGTGGCGGGCTTCATGGAGTTGGTGCTAGTGTTGTTAATGCTCTTAGTTCTTGGCTAGAAGTTAAAGTTTATCAAGGTGGAAAAGTATATTTTCAAAGGTTTGAAAATGGTGGTAAGCCAGTAGGAAGTTTAAAAGAGATTGATACTTGTGATATAAATAGAACTGGTACTACTGTAACTTTCAAACCGGATTCAGAGATTTTCCAAGAAACTACAGTATATAATTATGATACTTTAAGACATCGTACTAAAGAACTTGCTTTTCTTAATAAAGGATTACAGATTAAATTAATAGATTTAAGAGAAGATGATAAGAGTGAGGCATTTCTTTATAATGGTGGTATTATTGAATATGTTAAGATGCTCAATGAGAATAAAAAAACTATACATGATACAATAGTTTATTGTGAGGGAGAAGAAAGTGGTATTGAAGTAGAAGTCGCTTTTCAATATAATGATGGATATAGTTCTAATATTTATTCTTTTACAAATAACATTAATACTGTAGAAGGTGGAACTCATGAGGATGGAGTAAGACTTGCTTTATCTAGGGTTATAAACAATTATGCTAGGAGTAATAATATTTTAAAAAGTAAGGATGAATCTTTAACTGCTGATGATGTTAAGGAAGGGCTTGCTATGATAATTTCTTGTAAACATCCAGATCCTCAGTTTGAGGGACAAACAAAGACAAAATTAGGAAATTCTGAAGTTAGGAGAATTGCTAGTAATGTGTTTGGAGATAAATTAGAAAAGTTTTTACTTGAAAATCCTAGTGAGGCCAAGCAAATTGTGGAAAAGGCTATGCTTGCTTCTCATGCTAGATTAGCTGCAAAGAAGGCGCGTGAGATGACTCGTAGGAAAGGTGGACTTGAAATTACTAATAAGTGGGGGAAACTTACTGATTGTAAGAGTAATGATCCAACTATAAGTGAGATATTTTTAGTCGAGGGAGATTCTGCGGGAGGAAGTGCTAAAGAAGGTAGAGATTATATGACTCAAGCAATTCTTCCACTTAGAGGTAAAATTCTTAATGTTGAGAAAGCTCGTCTTGATAGAGCATTGGGTAATGAAGAAATTAGAAGTATTATTACTGCATTTGGTACTGGTATTGGAGATGAATTTGATTTATCTAAGTTAAGGTATCATAAAATAGTTATAATGACCGATGCTGATGTAGATGGTGATCATATTAGAACACTTTTATTAACATTATTTTATAGGTTTTTTAGACCGGTTGTTGAGGCAGGTCATGTTTATGCAGCACAGCCACCTTTATTTAAAGTAGTACATGGTAAGACAATTAAGTGGTGTCTTGATGAAAAAGAGAAGGATGACTATATTGCATCTTTACCAGAGTCTACTAGATATGAAATAAGCTGTAACAAAGGTTTGGGTGAAATGGATGCTAAAGAGTTAAGAGAGACTACTATGAGTATAGAAAATCGTGTACTAAAGAAGATTACAGTAGAGGATGCTATGCTTGCTGATAAAGTTTTTGAAACACTTATGGGCGAGGATGTTGATCCTAGGCGTGAGTTTATTGAGAATAATGCTCCATATGCTAGTTTGGATTTGTAGGAGGTTTTTGAGATGGATAGATTAAATAATACGAACATTGTAGATGAGATGAATACTTCATTTTTGAATTATTCGATGAGTGTTATAGTTGCACGTGCACTTCCAGATTTAAGAGATGGTTTGAAGCCAGTTCATAGAAGAATATTGTATTCTATGTATGAGAGTGGTTATACTCCTGATAAGCCTTTTAGGAAAAGTGCTAAGACGGTTGGAGAGGTTATGGGTAATTATCATCCACATGGTGATACTGCAATTTATGAGTCTTTGGTTAGAATGGCTCAACCATTTAGTTTTAGGCATACTTTAATAGATGGACATGGTAACTTTGGTTCACTTGATGGTGATGGAGCTGCTGCTATGCGTTATACAGAAGCAAGGCTTTCTAAGTTATCAATGGAACTTTTAAGGGATATTAATAAGAATACTGTAGATTTTGATGACAACTTTGATTCTACTAGAAAGGAACCTAAAGTTTTACCTAGTAGATTTCCTAATATTTTAGTTAATGGAACTATGGGTATTGCAGTTGGTATGGCTACTAATATTCCCCCACATAATTTAGGGGAAGTAATAGATGGATGTGTTGCATATATAGATAATAATGATATTACTACTTTGGAATTAATGCAATATGTAAAGGGACCAGATTTTCCTACTGGAGCAATTATTTTAGGTAATTCTGGTATTGTTAAAGCATATGAGACTGGTAAAGGTTCAATTACTATAAGAAGTAAAGTTGAGATAGACGAGAGTGGTGGAAAGAGTAAGTTGATTATAACTGAAATACCTTATCAAGTTAATAAACGTGATCTTCAGCAACGTATTGGTGAATTAGTAAGAGATAAAATAATTGATGGTATTGCCGATTTACATGAAGAGACTAACCTTGAAAATGGTATAAGAATAGTTGTTACTATTAAGAAAGAGGCTAACGCTAATGTAGTTCTTAATAATTTATATAAGCATACTGCTCTTCAAACTACTTTTGGTATTAACTTCTTGATGCTTGATCAAGGACAACCTAAATCTTTAGGATTAAAAGAAATTATTTCTAAATATATTGATTTTCAAAAAGAGGTTATAATTAGGAGAACTCGTTTTGAATTAGAACGTGCTGAGAAGAGAGTACATATTTTAGAGGGCTATAAAATTGCACTTGATCATTTGGATGAAGTTATTAAGATTATTAGAGAGAGTGAAAGCGATGTTTTAGCTAAGACTACGTTGATGGATAGGTTTGGTTTATCTGAAATTCAGGCAGAGAACATCTTAGAGTTAAAGTTAAGACGTTTAACAGGCTTAGAACGCGCTAAGATAGAGAGTGAGTTACAAGATTTGCTTAAGTTAATTGAGGAGTTAAAAGCAATTTTAGGTAGTGAAGAGAAAGTTCTTAATATTATTAAGGAAGAATTAATCGAAATTAAAAATAAGTATGCAGACGATAGAAGAACTAAGATAGATATGACAGCAATTGAGTATATTGAGGACGAGTCCTTGATTCCTGAGAATGATGTAATTGTTACTATTACTAATAAGAATTATATTAAGAGAATGACTACAGATACTTATAAATCTCAGAATAGAGGTGGTGTCGGTATTAAGGGAATGGCTACAAATGAAGAAGATTTTGTTGAACAGATGATAAACTTATCCACACATGATTTTCTATTATTCTTTACTAATAAAGGAAGAGTTTATAGGTTAAAGGGCTATGAAATTCCAGAATTTTCTAGAACTAGTAAAGGACTTCCTTTAGTAAATCTTATTCAAATTGAGAAAGAGGAGAATGTTACTGCTGTTGTTAAGATCGAGAAGGATAATGAATATAAGTATTTAGTTTTTGGTACTAAGCAAGGTGTTATTAAACGTACATTGATAAGTGAATTCGATAATATACGTCAAAGTGGTAAGATTGCTATAACTTTAAAGGATGGTGATGAACTTAATTCTGTTAAGCGATCAACTGGAGATAATCAAATATTGATGTGTTCTTCAGCTGGTAGAATGGTAAGATTTAATGAGTCTGAAGTAAGAATTATGAGCCGTACCGCTGCTGGTGTAAGAGGTATAAATTTGAGTGATGAAATTTGTGTTGGCATGGAAGTTACTGAACCTGCTATGGAAGTTTTGGTTGTAACTCAAAAGGGTTATGGTAAGAGAACAAGTTTGGATGAGTATAGAGAGACTAAGCGTGGTAGTAAAGGTGTTAAGTCTTTAAGTATTACTGATAAAAATGGTTCTATTGTCGGCTTTAAGTCAGTCCAAAGTGATAAAGATTTAGTTATTATTACTAATAATGGTGTTGTAATTAGATTATCTATCGATTCTATCTCTATGATGGGTAGAGTTACACAAGGTGTTAGAC
>CANOGG010000153.1 GCA_947565485.1 uncultured Mycoplasma sp.
AGATAATACTTAAGATTTTCACTAAATACTTGTTTATTACCCAAATCGCTCATACAATATTACCTCCTTTACAAGTACATTATACGATAAAAACGTCAATTTTACAATACTTTTAACTATTTTTTGCGTTTTTATCGTAAAATTTAAAATAATGTATTGACTTGATGTTTTAATCGTCATATAATGGAAACATAAAGGAGGTGGTAAATTATGGAAAATCAAAAACCTAAGATCAAGTTAACGCTTAAAGCAATAAGAGTTAATATGGGTAAAAGTCAAGAAGAAATGGCAAAACTATATGGCGTAACGAAAGAGGTAGTATGTAACTGGGAAACTTATAGAACTTATCCAAATGTTAAAGACATACCAAATATTGAGCGAGCCACTGGTTTAAAATACGATGATATTATTTTTTTACCCAATAATGACGATTTAAACATCAAAGAAGAAACCCACGATAAACAATAGGAGGTTAGACGTGAAAGAGAAAAAACCTAAAAAGAAAAAAGAGCTAACCGTAACCGTGGCTAACCCAAAGACAAAAGAAGAATACGAGAAAATGATAGATAACTTAAACAAAGTATTTAAAATACGTTACGCAAGTAATGTGGAGGGATAATTTATGAAAAGATTAAAAATTAAATGGATAAATGTTATAAAACTGATTTTATTTATATTTTGTATATCAATGATATTACACGATATGTATATGTTAACTCTTTATAGTTGGTTTACTGGTAACTCATGTGGGTTTACTTGGTTTGGTTTATTAACATTTATTTTGTTTTGTAGTATTGCTGGACTTATATATAGCGATTTTGAGGAAAAAACAAAAAGTATCCAAAGCTACCGACCAAAGCACGCTAAGGATACAACTCACGTAAATAATCTTTAATCATTATTTACAAGTAAAGTTTATCACAAAAAAGGTGTTTAAACAATGCGAGAGAAAAATATTGAAAATAAAATAAAAAGTTACTTGAAATCAAAAGGAGCATATTACTTTAAACATCATGGTAACCAATACTCTCAAGTAGGAGTACCCGATATTATAGCTTGTTATAAAGGTAGATTTATTGGTATCGAGGTTAAAAACGAAACTGGTAAAACTAGCCCATTACAAGATTATAACTTAGAGGCAATACAAAAAGCTGGAGGGTTTAGTATGGTGGCTAGAGATGTTGATATAGTAAAGGAATTACTAGAGTATCTTGATAAAGTTATATAACTATCAAGAGGAATACTTTAAACACGTTAAACCTAATTACATCTATGATATGGATACTGGAACTGGTAAAACCATAATGGGGTTACACCACCACCAAACTTATTTTAAAGACAAAAAGCTACTAATTGTAGCTCCAGCGTCTAAGATAAACGAGGGTGGCTGGCAACGTACTATTGCTGAACATTATCCAAATATAGAGTATGAAACGTGTACCTATAATATGTTACCTAAAAAATATAAGGAATATAAAGACTACTTTGTAATATTTGACGAGTGCCACCGATTAAAAAATTCAACTGGAGTATGGGGTAAAGCTGGTTATAATCTTACAAAGATAGCAAGCGGATATATACCACTTAGTGCTACACCAATGCCAAATGGCTGGGAGGATAGTATAAATTACTTTAAGATGTTTGGACTTACAAAGAACAAAACCTCTTTTATACGTAATAACGCTATCGTATCTTTAGATAATGGCTACATGGAGGTACTAGGTTGGAGAAATGAGACAAAATTAAAAAATATGTGGAAATCAATATCAAGGAGACTATCTAAAGACGAGGCTACTGATCTACCACCACTGGTATTTGAGGACATACACTTTAAAGCCTCTAATATATACAAGGTAATAAAGAAAGATAGAATTTATGACGATATCCTATATGATAATCAAATGAAATTACGACACGGTTTAAGGTTATACACAAACCTAAAAGATAAGATCGAGTACATAAAAGATTTTATCGAAAGTACTAACGATAACATAATTATCTTTTATAACTACGATAAAGAGCTGGAACTCTTAAAAAGTAGTATCAACAAAGAGTTATTTATATGTAACGGATATGAAAAGAAATATCCAAAAAAAGACGAGTGGGACAATATAAAAAATACTGTAACCCTCGCAAATTACAAAAGTGGTAGCGAGGCGGTTGAGTTTACATACGCTAATATAATTATTTATTTTAGCCCAACTGAAAGCTACACAGAGTTTTACCAAAGTTATGGTCGTTGTTACCGTATTGGTCAAACAAAGAAAGTAACAGCTTATAAGTTTGTTACTGATAAAACTATCGAAAGTGATATTTATACCGCTTTAGATAGAAAACAAGATTTTAACTTTAATTTATGGGAAAAGGAGACATTTAAAAATGGATAAAGAATTAAAAGAAAAAATGGATAAATTATTTGATAAGTTATTAGACAGCTTAGATATTAACTTAGACAAAATAAAAGATATAGATACTAAATGTAAGGAGGCAATAAATACACCTTGTAAAATACATATTGATAATGACGGTAAAGGTACAAGATTAGCTGTTGAGGGTGGTAGATTATCACTACTTATTACTTTAGCTGGTGCTGAAAAAGGTATATTAAAGAAACTAAATTGTAGCACTGAGGAGTTTGAGTTTATCAAAAATATGGTAGGTACTGAGGAGGCTAACAATAATGAGTAACCCCAATGTAACTATAGATAGACATAAATACGTTGGTGGTAGTGATTTACCAACTATCTTAGGTCTTAATGCTAAATACGGTACAAGTATATTTGAGTTTGCTAAAGAAAAAGCTGGTATTATACCAAACAGTTTTAAGGGTAATCAATTTACTAAATATGGTCAAAAAATGGAGCCAGTTATTAGAGATTATATTAACGCTAAATACGGTGTTAATTATTTAGAGGATACTATTGTTGATAGCAAAAAAGGGTATCGTGGAAATACTGACGGTATTGATACAAACGCTTATTATCCTATTATAGAGATCAAAACTTTTGGGGAAGAGTTAGACGTAGACTATTATAAAGCTCAATGTCAATTTTATATGGAAACGTTTAATCAACCTAGATGTTTGCTTGTAGGATATAAAAGACCAGCTGACTTTTATACTGGTGTCGATTATGATTTAGAAAATGACGACAGTTACTTTAACTTAGAGTTTGACGAAAACAATATTGTCGAGTACGAAATCGAAAGAAACACTATATCATGGGGTAAAATTGAGGAACGTATTATCGCATTTAAAAAAGCTGTTGAAAAGTTAAGAAAAAATCACGAAATGACTGAGGCTGAGTTTAACAAAATATTTTATGGTACTGATGTAATTAAAGCCTCAAACAAGGTAGCTAAATTAGAAACTAAGCTATTGAAATTTAAAGAATTTGAAAAGGAACACAAACAAGTTAAAGAGGACTTGTACAACTTATTTGAGGAAAAAGGTATTTTATCGTTTGATACTGGTACTATGAAAATTACAAAAGTAGCTCCTACATCTTACGATACAGTAAGTGTAGATACAGCTAAACTTAAAGAAAATGAGCCAAGTATTTACGAAAAATATAAGGTAATAAAAACGACCAATAAAAAAGGTTATATCTTAATTACCGCAAAAAAGGAGACTAAAGAGTAATGATAACACTAAAAGTTTTCTTTGTTAACAATAATGAACTTGGTGCAGCAACTTTGATAGAAAATTTAATAACCAATGATGTGATGTTGGAACTATCTAGTAAATTGTTGATAGGCGAAACTAAAGCATTTATTGAAAAAGCTGTAAAAAATTTAAAAACAAGATATAGCGAGGTAAAAGTAGATATAAATTAGGAAACAGCCGACAAAGTAGAGGAGAGTGATAAATAATGGCTACACTATTACCAGCAAATAAACCAAAAGATAAAGATATTA
>CANOGG010000154.1 GCA_947565485.1 uncultured Mycoplasma sp.
TTTATGATTATAAGGCCTCTTTTTTAAACTGTCCAAATTATGGGGTACAGTTCAAAATCACACTTTTCTATAATGGCGACTTTGACCCCGAAGGTTTGCTTATTGCCTCCAAACTCCAAAAGTTATATCCTAATCTTAAATTATTTTGTTATGAGGCTATTGATTATTACACAACTAAACCAGGTGAACTTCTAAGTAATAATCGTTTAAAAAAATTGGATAATGTCAATATCGCCACCCTAAGAAATATGAAAAAACTACTACTTGAAGAAAAAAAAGCTGGCTATCAAGAACACAACTTAACTAGAATAGAGGAGTACATAAACAAAAATTGACTTTAAACAGCCAATTATTTAAATTAATTACTTTCAATCATCTTATAATAACAATACTCTTCTAGCATATCTAGAGCCTTATCCGGAAATTTGCCTTTTTTATACCTCGAATTCACCACAATTATTGCTATCTCATCATTTTCCAAATCCACATTATAATGTCTCTCATAATTATCTTTAACCCCATTTAAAATATCAATCGTTTTATCAATCGATGGTTCCCTCATTTTTATCACCGAAAATCTTCTATTAAGTGCCTTATCAATTCTAAATAATTTATTATACTCTTCTTTAGTTGTCGCCCCTATAACACTTATATCACCTCGTGCTAAAAAAGGTTTAAACATTTCCCCAGCTCCAATGGCTCCCTCAGCCCCACCAGCCCGGCTTAACATATGAACCTCATCAATAAACAAAATAATATTCTTCTGCTTTTTAATATACTCCAAAATAGATTTTATCTTCTCTTCAAAATCTCCTCGATATTTCGTACCTGCCACTGAACTTCCCAAAGAAAGCTCCACAATAACTTTATCTTCTAAATATTTTGGCACGCATTTATTATTAATTAAATAAGCCAAATTTTCTACTAAAGCTGTCTTCCCAATACCAGATTCTCCAATTATTAAAGCATTTCTTTTCTTATATTTATAAAGTATTCTAACTAACTCCTCGGTCTCTTTTTCTAGCCCTATATTTTTAACACCATTCTTAGCTACATACCTATTCAAATTCCTTAAACAACCATGCATTCTAATAAATTCATCTAATTTCATAAACCCTCCTTATACCCCTATCTAACTTGATAATAACATAATTTTTCCATCAAATCAATCAAAACTTTTTTACTACAAAATCATCTAAAAAAAGAACAAATTTATTTTCTTAAACTGTTCTTTTTATTTTAATTTTTCTCCAAATATTCCTCAATAAAATGTGCAGTCGCCTTTACACCTTTACTATCAACATTAATCATTAAGTCATAATTACTCATATCCCTCCACTCTCTATTAGTATAAAACTTATAATGTTTTTCTCTATCTTTATTGATTTTCTCAATTTTTTTACGAGCCTCATTTTTATCTAAACCATAATATTTAACCGCTCTTTTTACTTTATCTTCTTCACTTGAATACAAAAATATCTTTACAACGTCTTTTTCATCTCTAAGAATATAATCGGCGCATCTACCCACAATGACACAAGACTTAACCTTAGCAAGATTTCTTATTGTTTTTGCCTCAGCTATAAATATCCTATCATCATTGGTACTCTTTCGCTCTCTCTGTTCCATCTCACTAATATATTTTTGTGCTAATCCTGACTCTTTCGCGGCCAAATCAATCAATTCTTTATCATAAAAATCGACTCCGAGCAAATCTGCCAGTATTCTTCCTACATATCTTCCTCCTGATGCATATTCTCTAGCAATAGTCACTACCATATGTTTGCTTTTATATTTTTCCTTAGGTGTTACAATCTCTCTTACCTCATCCTTATAATCTTTCTCCTTTAATTTAACATACTCCGACCGTATCACAAATATCGCAATAATAAAACAAAGAAAATCAGCAAGACAACCAGCATACAATATTCCTTTTATTCCCATATTAAATCCAATAGCAAGCACTAGTGATAGGGGTATTAAAAGAATAATTTGTCTAATAAAAGATAGGGCTGTCGCTTTTTTACTTTTCCTAAAGCTTGTATCGAAATACTTCCCGTCATTTCAAAAGCGTTAAGCGCTGTTACTAGCAAAAAAGAGTGACACATAAGTTTTGCAAACTCCATAAATAAATCATAACTAGCATCCGCTTTATTTATAAATATACCAGCAAGTTCCCTTGGAAAGAAAATAAATACTAAATTAAATATAATCCCCACGATAAAATTAATAATTAACACTTTCCTAAAAGTCTCCCGTACTCTTAATTTTTTACCCGCACCATAATTAAAACCTAAAATCGGTTGAGCTCCAATCGAAATTCCTAGTACTATCGATATAAAAATACTATTAATTTTTGAAATCACTCCGTAAACAGACAAGGGAATATCTGCCCCAAACTTTGAACTAGCACCCATACTAGTCATCATATTATTCATAAAAACAAACAACACTAAAACTGTACATTGCGTTATAAATGACGACAATCCAAGCCCCATAATTTTGAAAATATTTTTATCAATCTTCATGTCTTTTTTATCTATTTTAACTGACTTAAATTTCTTCAAATAACCAATCGCAATTATAAATGAAACAAACTGACCTATAACTGTTGCTATTGCTCCGCCTTTAACACCCATATCAAAACCAAATATGAAAATAGGGTCTAAAATGATATTAATAATCGCCCCAACTATAAGCATAATCATCGAATATTTTGGCGACCCATCCGCTCTGATAATGTTTGAAAAAGCAGAATATATAATCATAAATGGCGCCCCTAAACAGATAATTCTTCCATAATCAACCGCATATTTATAAACATTTTCGGTACAGCCAAAAAGAACAACTAATTTTGGTAATGCTAAAAATGATATCACCCCCAGTATTATTGCCATAATTATTGAAAAACTAATCGCCTGACCAATACCCCGAGCTGCCTCTTCCTTATTTTTTTCACCTAACTTCAGTGATAAATTAGCCGCCGCTCCATTACCAATAAGCGAAGCACAAGCTCCAAACACAATAACCAAAGGAAATATAACATTAGTCGCCGCATTTCCTAAAGTTCCAACCCCCTTACCAATAAATATTTGGTCTACAATATTGTAAATCGAATTAATAAGCATACTAATAACGCAGGGGACGCTAAAAGCCAGTAAAAGCTTATTAATTTTTTCTTTGCCTAAATCTAATTCTTTCACTAAAAACATCCTCCTTTTTTTAAGCACCATATAAGAATAACATAAAAAAATTTTTATGTAAGAGGTTTTAAAAATTTTTTAAACATATATATAAATAAAGCTTTAGTTAGAAAAAAACATAAATATTACAATAACTTTAGTTGTCATAATTCTGAATTATTATCTTAAAACGCGCTATACAGTTGCAAATAAAAAAGAACTGTTTTTTTATCTCATTTCAATTCTTCTCTTTATTTCACAACACTTTCAATATTTTGTAACTCAAATCTATATTTTTGCTCCACATTCGGATATTTTGTTTTATCTACTTCACTTAAAAACATCTCCATATAATCGCCTATAAATAACATATTTTTTTTGTTTCAGAGTGATTTTCAATATCAATAACTAAATAATAATCTCCTTTAAAATGTCTGTAAATACCATTAATTTTCAATTCTCTCATACTTATAGTCTCTTCAATCTAATTTTTTTGTTACTAATATAATATCACATTTAAACATTTATTTGAATACATAGTACATAACAAAAAATCACCTTTATTATAGCGCCTTAGTCGTAAAACTAAATACAATCATAAAAATTAAAATATCTCTAACTTTTAATTTACATGAATAGTAATTTCAAACTTTGATTAAGAAAAAATTAATTTATTGCGACTTTTTATATTTGAAGAAGTAAATGCAACATAT
>CANOGG010000155.1 GCA_947565485.1 uncultured Mycoplasma sp.
CTTTACCATCAAATGTGAGGTCTCCTGCTAACATCTCATACTTATTAAATGTTACTGTTCTTCCAACATAATTGATTAACTTAACTTGGTCGGTTATGTTTACCTTACCATCACTTGTTAAATCACCACGTACAATCACTCGCAAAGTATCATACACATATCCCTCTTTCTCAAGCTTAAGAATAAGCGCCGTCGCTGTCAAGTCTGTCTCATCTACTTCTACTGTATCTCGATACACACGTAACATACTCGCATCATTTTCAAAATTATTCTTAAAGTCTGGTATTATTGTACTAGGCTGAATACCAATCACATAATCTTCTTCTGTCTCACTATCAAACCTTACTATCTGATAAAGATTACTTCTAATTGTATAATCATCACTATCTCTCGTAATATTTAACGTATACTCTTCAGTCGTATAGCCATCTCTCGCTGTTACCAAAATCGTATAAACATTAACAATATCTTTCGCAAGCTTTATATCCCCCATCAAATTAACTGTTGCTTCACTATCTCTTGGCACGGCTGTAATCTCACTTGCTTTTAACTCTTTTTTACTCTCTGAAACTCTCAAATTATACACCAAAGTATCAGCATCAAATAAAATCTCATAACCTGTAATTTTAAGCTCCTGCAACTTCGCATCCGCATTATGTACTCTATTAACGGTTATAGTATAAACTTTCTCTGTTTCATCTTCTGCTTTAACTATAATCGCCCTCGTTGATGTTCCCTCTGGAACTCCTGCTAACTCATCACCACTAACTGTTGCCAATTCTGATGCCTTAGTAACTTTAAACGATAACGTATTCACATCGCTATCTAAATCAAGGGTATACTCTGTAACTTCCGAACTAAACTCTGGGCTCAAAACTCCGGCACTTGGAATAATCATCGTTAACAAATTATCACTAGACTTCGGATTAATAATTTCTAACTCATAGTTTTTTATTGTTCCATCTTCCGCGGTCACTCCCACCGTAAAATAATTCGTTCCCGAAACTAATAATTTAACTCCTGTACCTGTCACTCTCGCAATCAAATCTTCCACCTTTGCCTCTATTTCGATATATTCCTGATGCTTAGCTAAAGTAATCTGATAACTAATAACTTCTTTATTAAAATCTAAAACCTGCAACTCTTTTTCTTCACCAGCATACACTTTCAAATCTGCTAAATAATTATTATTAGAAACTTTTCTGGTGACATTTAAAATATAAGTTCTCGTAATTCCCATCATCGACCGCACTTTAACTGTTATCTTATTCGGTCCTTTCTCTAATTTATAAGGTACTTCACTTCCTATTTTACTCGTAATAACCGCGGTCTCATCTTCTGGAGTAGCGTCTACTATTATACTATCAATATTACTTTCAACCTCTACATCATACTCCAAAGTCTCTGGATTAAACACGGGACTTAAAACTCCCTCACTAGTTCTAAGGTCTCTCAAATAATTATTTGATGACATCGCTCTATTTACATACAAAATATACTCTTTTATTGTAACATTATCACTCGCTGTAACTAAAATATGCACTTCATTCATTCCTACTTCGAAATTTTCATTTCCTGTCACAACCACTATTGCTGCCTCATCTTCTTTTACTAATGTTAAATCCAATTCCGTCGTCTCATAATTGACATTTATAAAATACTCCAAAAGCTCTTTATTAAATTCATTATCCAACTCATAATCTTGAACTTTAATATCCAATAAATACGCACTAACAAGCGCTTCTCGTACCACTTTCAAACTATATGTCCTTATAACACCAGACTCACTAGTTACAATCACATCTATATAATTATCTCCAACCTCTAAACTATGACTACCAAGTCCTGCTACACTCGAATTCACATCTTCCAATGTTCCAAATAACTCAATCTGTGTCTCTTCATAAGACACGACTATCTGATAATTTTCTTCTTCCTTACTAAATACCTTATCCCAATCTCCAATATCACTTGTAAGTGTCGCTAAATAATTATTATCACTAGCCTCTTTTGTTACCAAAATAGTATAAGTCTTCTTTACTCCTGACTCACTCTCTACTTCAACATCAATATAATTCTCTCCAGTCTCGATTATATGCATACCCGTTCCCGTAATCACTGCCGAACTATCTTCACTAACCGCATTAATAACCACACTATTGACATCATTAGCAACCTCTACCGTATAAAAAGTTACTCCCTTATGAAATTTCGGCACAATACTATAACCTACAACTTCCAAACTTGCTAAGTTATTATTCTTACTTCCTTCTTTCGTAACTGTCAAAACATAATCTTTTGTTGTATCGCCATCCGGCGCTGTTACTCTAATAATTACTGTATTTGCCCCACTAACAAAGTTTTCATTTCCTATAATCTGATATGTTGCTTCACTCTCTACAGGAACTATACTCGAAAAATCAAGCTCGGTTAAACTAGTCTTCAAATTATATCTATCATTATCTTTATCAAAAATTGGACTTAAGGTATGATTTTTTACCGCAAGTGTTTGAAGTCTCGCATCACTACTCTTCTTCCTTGTTACTACTATCTGATAAGCTTCCTCTATTTCTGTCTCTTGTGATACCACAAAAACTGCTATAGCATTTTTCCCAACTCTTAAATTATAAGTTCCATTACCCTCTATATATGTTGTCTCTTCATTTAAAAGTGTCCCCGTAACTGTAATATCTTTAACATCATTCTCCACTGTTAACTCATAATTCTTCGTATCCGGATTAAATAATGGCGTAAGTACTCCTCTATTCGTCTCTAAATTAAGCAAAGCTAAAGTCTCACTAGTCGCTTTCTGCCGCATCACATTTAACGTATAAGTTTTCGTATTCCCTTTAGGTGCCCTAACTACAACCGGAACCATAACCGTCTTATCTACTTCCCACGAACTAACATCTATCTCTAACTTGCAACTAGACTTCGTCTCAGCACTATTATTTATAGCACAAGTAGAATTTTCATCTTCGGTTATCGCCTCAATCTGAATACTGTTCTTCTCATTTGGTATCAACACATCATACATAATCGTCGTCTCATTAAATGTTGGTTTTAAGCCTCCCTCTTTCACATAAAGGAACTCTAAATCATCATTACTCGACAAGTCTCTTACCACTCTTACTTTATAGTCTTTTGTATTTCCTGCTTCACTCATCACTTGGAGAATTATATCATTATTCCCCGGCGCTAAATCATAATGCTTATTACCTGTAACTGTTGATGTAATCGCATTTGGTATACCTGTTATCTCTATCCTATTTACTTCATACTGCACATTTATAAGATAATCGATATTATCTGGATTTTCTGCCGAATGTTCTAACTTCGTTACTTCACTTCCTTGATTATTTTTAACTTCTTTTAAACTTAAATCATCATTCAAACTCTTTGTCACTACTAAGTTATAATCTAAAGTCATTCCACTCTCCGCAGTAACGGTTATAGTTATATAATTATCTCCCGCAGCTAAATAATAAACACCATTACCTGTAACTGTAGCACTCTTATCTTCTGGCACTCCTACAACTTCAATCGAAGTAACCGACCCATCAACACTTAACGTATATTCAGTCTTCGTCTTATCAAACTCAGGACTAACATCTCCTCTATTAGTCGTTAAACTTTCTAAATAATTATTATCCGATATTTTCTTTACCGCCTTTATCTTATAAACTTTATACTCTTTATTTTGAGCAACTACTGTAACTATTATCTCATTTATCGCCTTATTCAAGTTATTATTTCCTCTTATCGTATAAGTCGCATTTTCATCTTCTAACTGAACTAATACTTCCACACTAGTTGTCTCTTTTTCAATACTTATCTCATACTCTAAAGTATCTTTATGAAACTCGGGACTTAAAACATGGTCTT
>CANOGG010000156.1 GCA_947565485.1 uncultured Mycoplasma sp.
GTTATATTCAGAGGTTATAGCAGTACGAAAAGTAGAGGCTTTAGAGTATGTTGGGTATAATGCGAGATATAAAATGAAAGAGAAAGGATATGTTGCGACTATTTCTATTGGTTATGCTGATGGGGTTAATAAAGATTTTAGAGAGGTCGTAATAAATGATAAGAGATATCCGATTATAAGTGATTCGATGGATATGTTAATGGTTTTGGTGGATGAGAAAGTAAAGGCTCACGATAAAGTTGAGATTTTTGGTGATAAAATTAAAGTTTGGGAAGTAGCAACAAGGCTTGGGACTAATGCTTATCATGTGTTTAGTAGAATAACAAAAAGAGTACCGCGAATTTATAAATAAAATAGATAAATGGGAGGATTAAAAATGGATTTTGAAGTATTGATTTTAGGAACAGACCCTAATGCTTATTATATGGCAAGATGTACGTATGAAGCTTTTAAGAAGAAACCGTATGTGATAGGAAAGGGACCACTTTCTTTTACGACTTATTCTAATATTTTAAATGTTTCTTATAATGAAGATATGTGGAGTGAAGAGGGGTTCTTAAAATTACTTGATGATTTTGCAAGGGAGCATCAGGAAAAGATAATTCTTATTAGTACGAATGAGACTTATACAGAGTTTGTGAGTAAAAATAAGGATGTTATAAATAAGAGATATATTTTTAATTTTCCCGGAGAAGAGATTATTAAGAGTTTAACTAATAAAGAAAACTTTTATAAGACTTATCAGAAAAGTAAACTAACTTTTCCGAAGACTTGTTATTATGATTGTAAAGGGAAAGATAAGTTACCAGTGGATTTTAGTTATCCAGTGGTGGTAAAGCCGGCTAATGTAGTGATGTATAATCATATTACTTTTCCTCAGAAGAAGAAGATTTTTAAATTAGAGACGGAAGAAAGTTTGAAAGAAACGATAAAGATAATAAAATCTAGTGGGTATGATGATAAGCTTATTATTCAGGAGTTTATTCCTGGGGGAGATGATATGTTATTTGATGCGGTGCTGTATGTTAATACCAAGGGTGAATGTGAGTTTATGAGTTTTGCGCAGATTGGATTACAGGAGAGAACAAGTAATATGGTCGGGAATGCGGCGGTTTTGATAAATGGATTTAATACAACTAAAGGCGATGTTAAGGCGCAAGTTGAAATATTAAAAGAATTTGTCCTGAGTATAGGGTACCGAGGATTTGCGGAAGTCGATATGAAATATGATGCGAGAGATAATACTTTTAAAGTGTTAGAAATTAATGCCCGTCAAGGGAGAAGCAGTTATTATGTAGCGGCACTCGGTAAGAATTTAGTGCAAGTGATAGTGGATGATTGCCTAAATAAAAAACAAAATAAATTTCAGTTATTAGATCAAGAAGTAATGCTTTCATTCGTGCCAAAAGGAATAATTAAGAAATATATAACTAATTTAGAATATAAAAATAAAGCGTTAAGTTTATGGGGGGATGTTGTAAAGCCAATGGATGCACCAGATGATAAGAATTTTAAGAGATTTTTGATGTTACGGAAGAGATGGTGGCATTATTATAAAGAGTATAAAAATAGTTACTGGAGGAGTTAGAAATGTGCGGATTTGTAGGATTTGTGGGGAAAGAAAAAAATAAGAAGAAGATAATTAAGAAAATGGCGGATAGGATAGTTCATCGGGGACCAGATGGGGAGGGCTATTATACGGATGAAGAAGTAGCCTTAGGTCACAGGAGACTCTCGATTATTGATGTCGATGGAGGAGACCAGCCGATATATAATGAAGATAAAAGTATGGTTATAGTTTTTAATGGCGAGATTTATAATTATCAGGCTTTGAAAGATGAGTTGATAGAAAAGGGGCATAAATTTAAAACGAAAACGGATACGGAAGTTATAATTCATGGATATGAGGAGTATGGGGTAGAACTTTTTCCAAAGCTTCGGGGGATGTTTGCGTTTGTAATTTATGATAAAGTCAAAGAAGAAGTGGTCGGTGTAAGAGACCATTTTGGAATTAAACCTTTTTATTATTATAAGAGGGATGAGGCATTTTTGTTTGGAAGTGAGATTAAGTCTTTTTTAGAACATCCGGATTTTAAAAAGGAAGTTAATACCGAGGCTTTAAAGATGTATCTTATTTTTCAGTATTCGGTTCATGAAGAGACATTCTTTAAGAATGTGTTTAAATTGAAGCCAGGACATTATTTTAAGTATCGGGATAGCGAGTTAGAGGTTAGAGAATATTTTAAAGTTGGTTATAAGAAGGGAGATAAGAGTTTTCAAGAATATCGGCAAGAGTTAAAAGAGACTTTACTAGATTCGATAAAGTATCATCAGATTACGAGTGATGTAGAAGTAGGGACGTATTTATCAGGTGGAGTTGACTCGTCGTATGTAGCAAGTGTTGCTAAGCCGGATAAGTCTTTTACAGTAGGTTTTGATGTTAAGGGATTTGATGAGACCAAGATGGCGAAAGATTTGTCGGATATTTTAGGGATAAATAATTATAGTAAGTATGTTAGTGGTGAAGAGTTTTTTGATATTTTACCAAAGATTGTATATCATACGGATGAGCCTCATGCTAATTTGTCGACTGTGCCACTTTATTTTTTATCGGGACTCGCAAGAGAGCAAGTGAAAGTTGTGTTATCAGGTGAGGGTAGTGATGAGATGTTTGGGGGATATAATGAGTATTATGAGCCTTTGGCTCTTAGGATATATACGAAAATTCCACTTTTCATCAGAAAAATGATGGCGGGGATTGTAAAACATTTGCCACATTTTCCGGGAAGAAATACAATGGTGTTGTATGGGAAACCAATATATGAAAGATATATTGGTCATGGTTCTTATATGAGTGAAGAAGAAGCTAATTTGATTTTGGCAGATGATATTAAGAGTGAGGAGAAAATTGGTGATTTGTTAAAGTCAGTGGTGGATGAAGTAAAACATCAGAGTGATATTACCAAAAAAATGTATATTGATATGAATTTTTGGTTGCCACAGGATATACTTCTTAAAGCAGATAAGATGAGTATGGCTAATTCAGTTGAGCTTAGGGTGCCACTTCTTGATATTGAAGTCTTTAATGAAGCAAGAGAGATACCGCCAAAGTATTTAGTTAAAGATAAAGAGACAAAGTATATTTTTCGAGATATAGCAAATGAGGAAATGCCGGAGGAATGGTCAAGGAGAAAAAAACTGGGATTTCCTGTGCCGTTTGGTAATTGGATACAAGAAGAGAAATATTATAAGCAAGTGAAAGAATATTTTAATAGAAATTATGTAAGTCAGTTTTTTGATAAAGAGTATATTAATAAATTGTTAGATGAGCATTATCAGAAAATAAAGAGAAGTAGTCTTAAACTATATAACATATTTATTTTTCTCGTTTGGTATGATGTATATTTTGTGAAGGAATAAGTGGAAGTTATGGCAAAGAAAAGGCGTAAGAGAAGAAAATTAAAAAAGGGGGTTGTTTTAATTCTAATTTTGATGATACTGGGAGGAATTTCTTTTGGGGGATATGAAATTTATCAGAGAAGAGAAGAAATTCTGGCGACAATAGAGAGAAAAAAGTTAGAAGAAGAACAGCTAAAAAGAGAAGCAGAAGAAGCACGAAGGAAAGAGGCTTTATATAATGAATGTTTAAATGAGACATATAGTGAAGATGATAAAACTTTTGATTTAGTTCAGAAAGAAGAAGAAGTAACAGGTTTTATTAAGAGTAAGAATTATCGGGCTTCAGTGTATTTTGAAGATTTGGATACAGCTTTTAGTTATGGATATCAAGAGACAAAATCATATTATGGTTGTAGTCTGATTAAGATAGTTGATGCTTTGTACC
>CANOGG010000157.1 GCA_947565485.1 uncultured Mycoplasma sp.
CTGAAAAAGAACTAAGCACTAAAGACTTAATCTTTTGGCTCACCCAAGTATCAACTTATCTAAAAGCAGGTTTAACTCTAAATGACACTATCAAAATAATGTTTACTCAAGCAAAGAAAGATGCCAAGAAAAGAAAACTCTATCAAAGTATTTTATATGAATTAACTCTAGGCGAAAGCTTTAGCTCAGCCCTCGAAAGCCAAGGTGTTGTCTTTCCCTCACTCTTAATAAACATGATAAAATCCGCGGAAGCGACCGGTGAACTAATCGAAACCTTAGATGATATGGCAAGCTACTACACTGAAATTGATAAAACCCGTAAAGAAATGATTAGTGCTATTATCTATCCTACTATTCTCTTAGTATTTGCTCTTGCTGTTCTAACATTTATCATGGTCTATGTTATCCCTGAATTTATCAAAGTCTATAACCAAGCTGGCATCACTGTAAATGGTTTTACCCTCACTATTATTAATATCAGTAATTACATAACAAGAAATCTAAGTTCTCTAATATTAATTGCTCTTATTATCATTATTAGTGCTTTAATACTCTATAAACGTTCAAAGTTTTTTCGTAAAACCATCCAATCCCTCGGCATGCACATTCCCTTCTTTGGTAAAATTATCATCTACCATGAATTAACACTCTTTACTAAAACTTTTGCCAGTCTCCTAAGAAATAGTGTCTATATCACTAGCTCCATGGAAATCTTAACTAGTATCACGAATAACGAAGTCTATAAAGATATCATCTACGAAACAATAACCAATATCGCCCACGGCGAAAAAATATCTCTTTCTTTTGAAAACAAATGGTGTATCCCTGATGTTGCTTACTACATGATTGCGACAGGCGAATCAACTGGCGAATTATCTCTCATGATGGAAAAAGTCGCTAACTACTATAACGACTTACATAAGTCTCGTGTAACTAACTTAAAAAGCTTTTTAGAACCTATTATGATTGTTTTACTCGCTTTAATTGTTGGTATTATCATACTCGCCGTGGTCATCCCGATGTTTAGCCTTTACGGCCAAATTGGATAGGAGGTTTTATTTATGACTATTATATTTCTTTTCTTTATTGGCTTTGTCTTAGGCCTAGTCTACGCTTTAATAGGTGAACGTCTACCTCTACTTTTACCCGAAATCCCTCATAAAGATGATAACTCTTGGATTCTAAATTTATTTATTGCTATTGCCAACTCTCTCGTTTTATTAATTAGTTACTATAACTTTGGCTTTAGCTACGAATTTTTAATGTCTCTTATCGTCTCTGGCCTCGTTATTATTGTCTTTATTAGCGACTTTAAATATATGATTATCATGGATAGCCCCCTAATAATCGCAGGTCTCCTAACTCTCATCCTTAAGTTTTCTTACTTTGGTATCAAGAGTGCTTTAATAAGTCTTACGAGTGGTGCTCTTCTCTTCACTTTTATGCTTGTTATAAGTGTCATGGGAAAATCAGTCTTTAAACGTGAAGCCTTAGGCGGTGGTGATATCAAACTAGCTACTGTAATGGGTATCATTCTAAACCTACGCTTAGGCTTAGTCGCTATTATCCTCTCATCCCTTATCGCACTTCCTTATGCCTTAGCCTCACTCATGCTAAACAAAAACCGCGAAGTTCCCTTTGGTCCCTTTCTAATCGGTAGTATGGCTCTCGTCTTTACCTTCGAAACTAAATTTCTCGATTTAATAAATTTTCTCATCTAACCTCTAAAATTCTCTTGCCAAACTAGAAGCTTTTATGCTAGAATAAACAAACGAAAGAAGTGAAAAAAATGAAATTATCCCAAAAAGACCGTGAGGAACTACGTCAAAGAATCGCTGACAAAATAACTGACTCAGAAATACCGTCTCCCAAAAAACTTAATCTCTCTAAAGACCTGTTAGAGATGCTTCTTTTTGAGACTTGCGAAACTAAAGAGGGCGAGAGTTATAAATTCCTCGTTTGGACTGGTCCTTTCTTAGAAAAAATTGATTTAAAAGGTATTAGTTTTGCGCGAGTTGTCTGGCACCCGAGCACCGATACCTTTAATAAATTTAAGTTAACCGCAGAAAAAAGAGAGTATCTAGAATATGTATATGTGCGAAATGTTAAT
This sequence comes from uncultured Mycoplasma sp., assembly GCA_947565485.1. GTDB lineage: Bacteria > Bacillota_I > Bacilli_A > RF39 > UBA660 > Caccenecus. Next base: position 2,111 of record CANOGG010000157.1, read on the forward strand.
AATAATGATTACCATATATATCTAGCCAATACTAATGTCCGTCTAAATTTCCTTACTAGCTATGAAAATAAACACGCCAGCTTAAACCCAGGAATTTTAGAATTATATAAATGCAACTTTAAAAATGTTGATTTATCTCATTCGAGTATCAATATTTTTAATACTATCACTAACTCCAATTTGGCTAACACTGGTGCCATTCTAACTTTAGACTCTACAAAGAATTATTCTTTTAGTAACTTAAGTAACTTAGACTTAAGTGATTATACTGTAAGTGATGAAGCCTTTCATACTTGTCCCAAGAATGAACCATGTCTCTATGGCACTAACCTTACCAACACTAAACTACGAATAAATATCCATTCTACTGACCGAAGAAGTCTTTTAGGAATTGGTAAAGTAATTAAAAGTGGTAAATTAAATGGCTGCACTGTTAACAATGTTTATCTAAAGACACCTGAAGAACTAAAAATCTCTCATGAAAAACTTCGCGCGGAATATCTCGCCCTTAAGAATAACATCATAAATGAAGTTGACAAAGAAATAAGAAGAGTCCGCCACTAAAATATCTACTAATAATTGGCAATCCTCTTGTCAAAGAATAAAAAATAAGATATAATAAACCTATATTTGAAAGGAAAGAGAAAAATTGAAAAACGTAAAAGAAATAGAAATCAAAATTGAGGGCGACACTTTGACAACTTCACTTGATAAAGATTATAAAAAGAAAAATAAAGAAACAAAAATTGAGGGCTTCCGTAAAGGAACTGCTCCTAAAAATATTTATATTAAGAAAATGGGTATTGAGTCTCTTTATATGGACGCTGTTGACTATGTCCTAAATGACGCTTATAAAAACGCTTTAGACCAAGCGGGAATCGAACCCGTAATTGAGCCTATCATTGATGTAACTAATATAAGTGAGAGTGCCGTAACTTTTAATATGAAAATTATATCTAAGCCTGAGGTCACTCTTGGCGCTTATACAAACCTCAAAGTCAAGAAAGAAGAAGCAAAAGTAACTAAAGAAGAAATTGCTGATGAAATAGAAAAACTTCGCAATCAACTTGCCGAAATCGCTCCTAAAAAGAAAGGCACTGTTGAAAAAGGTAACACTGCAGTTATTGACTTCCATGGTTTTGTTGACGGTAAACCTTTAGATGGTGGTGATGGCGAGAACTATCCTTTAGAAATTGGTTCTAATACCTTTATCCCGGGCTTTGAAGAGGGTGTAATTGGTATGAAAGAGGGCGAATCTAAAGAATTAAACTTAAAATTCCCTGAGAATTATACGCCTGACTTAAAGAACAAAGAAGTAAAATTTGACGTTATTGTTCGCGAAATCAAAGAACGTATCGTTCCCGAAATAAACGAAGACTTCTTCAAAGACTTAGGCTATGAAGATATGAAAACTAAAGAAGAACTAGAAGAAGAAGTAAAAAGCACACTTATGGAACGTAAAAAAGCGGAAATTGAAGACGCATATACTGAAGCTTGCTTAAATAAAGCCTCTGAAAACCTAAAAGTTGAAATCAATCCGGAAATTATTGATGAGGAAGTCCATCGCATGATGCACCAATTAGAAGACCAACTAAAAATGCAAGGTATCAAACTTCAAGATTACATGAAAATATTTGGCTTCGACCATCACCAAATGCATGAACAAATGGAACCGGAAGCTATTAAACGTATCAAATACCGTTACTTATTAGACGCTATAG
>CANOGG010000158.1 GCA_947565485.1 uncultured Mycoplasma sp.
GAGTAACACCAGAACAGAAACGGAAGTTTGTAAAAGCATTGCAGAGTTTGGGTAAGACAGTTGCGATGACAGGGGATGGAGTAAATGATGTGTTAGCGCTTAAAGATGCAGATTGTTCAATTGCAATGGCTAGTGGAAGTGATGCGGCAGTACAGGTAGCGCAATTGGTTTTGCTGGAGTCTGATTTTTCAAAGATGCCAGAGGTGGTAAGAGAGGGAAGACAAGTAGTTAATAATTTAGAGAGATCAGGAAGTTTGTTCTTGGTTAAAAATATCTTTTCATTCTTGATATCAGTATTGGCGATATTCTTTAGTGTGAAATATCCGCTTGAACCGTCGCAGATTTCACTTATTAGCATGTTTACGATTGGTATTCCAGCATTTTTCTTATCACAAGTGCCAAATGAAGATTTGATAAGAGGTCATTTTTTAAGAAATATTTTGTTTAAAGCGATACCTGGGGGTTTAGTAGGAACGTTTGTAGTGGCAGCGATGGTGGTTTTTGGAACGATTTTTGAGGCTAGCAGTAGTGATATTTCGACAGCGTCAACTATTCTCTTAGCGATAATTGGTTTAATGGTATTACTTAATATTAGTAGACCAATGGATAAGTTTAAGTGGGCGATTTGGATTTTTTGTGCAGTGGGCTTGTTAATTTCGATAATATTTTTTAAAGAGTTGTTTGGTATTACGGATAATATGTCATTACAGGGAACGCTTTTATGTATTAACTTTATATTTATTTCAGAAGTGTTCTTAAGATATCTTACTAAAATGTTTGATTTAGTTCGAAATTTGGTTTTGAGATTTAAGAAAAGTTAAAAGTGCAACTTAAAGTTGGTATATATTTTTGTGTTTCTTTGATAAACTAGGATTAGAAAAAGGGAGGAATACAAAATGAAATTTGGAGATAATTTGAAAAATCTTAGAAAAAGGAATAAGTTGTCACAGGAAGATTTGGCGGATAAAATGCGGGTGTCAAGACAGAGCGTGTCAAAGTGGGAATGTGGTGATGCTTATCCCGAGATGAGTAATATCTTGGAGTTGTGTAAGATTTTTCATTGTAAGATTAATGACTTAGTACATGAGAATATTAGTGATATTGAATTGATGGATGAAGAAGTTAAAAAAAGAGTTGTGAAATTAGATGGAAAAAAGCAAGAGAAAATGAAACTTTTAAGTAAAGTTATTTATAGGTTGGCTTTAATTTGTCGAATTGGAGTTATAATGGGGATAGCAGTTATTATTTTAACGATGATAATAATTCCATTTGTATATCAGAATGTTAAAGTATTAGATAAAGGTATTATTGAAATTTTTGGAGAGAAAGTGAATATTGATAGAACCTCTTCTTTAATAAAGGTGGGCTATCAGAAGAGAGAAGTAGAAATAATTAAGAATAATGATGTAGTAGCTCTTAATTTGATTTTGGATAATTTAGAGAATGGAACGGCATTTAAGTTAGTAGGGTTTATTGAACTTGCTTTTGCAATTTTGATTTTAATGCTCTATTTGATGGTAAGGGTTTTTAAATATTTAGAGAGTTTGTTTAGAAATATTCATGATGGTGATACGCCTTTTACCAAAGAAAATGTCTTGTTTATAAAAAGAATAGCGACATTATTAATTGGAGTTATAATTTTACCTAATGTTTCGGGGATACTTGCACAACAGTTTATTGGTGAAGATTTGGATATTGGTTTGGAATTAATGGATTTTATTTATATTTTGATTTTATTTAGTATGGCTTATATTTTTGAATATGGTTATGAAATTCAAAGAGATTCAATGGGAGTTATGTATGAATAAGAGAGAACTTGTAAGTAGAGTTAAAGAGCAGTTTAATTTGAGTGATAGTGATGCTTTAGTAGTTGTTAATGTTTTTTCAAAGTATAATTTCTTTAAAGAAGATAAGAGATTAGTAATAGCAAAAGAGATAGAGGAAGAGTTAAAAATAAATTTTGATAGGGCTTTAGAGATAGTTTTGGTAGTGTATAAAATAATAAAGGGCGAGATTAATTTTAAGTTAAAACATCCATTTAGTTTTAAGTAAAAAGTTTTTGTAACCTTTTATTTTTTTTCGTTGTCTATATAGTGAATGCATTCATAAGGAGGTATCAATTACCTTGAATAATACTATTAATTTTAATTTGGATTTTTTAATAGATGAATATGCTAATTATGTCTTTAAAATAGTAGATAATATAGGAGGTAAGGCTTTAACTTATCAAGATAAGGAAGAAATAGTTTCAGATGTTTTTTATTTATTGTGGAAGAATCAGGATAAAATTGATTCTAACTTAAAAGCTTATTTTATATTCCAAAAGAAAATGGAGATAAACGGGGACTTGGGATACCAACAGTAGTAGACAGATTAATACAACAAGCGATAGTTCAAGTACTAAGTCCTATATATGAATAACAATTTAGTGAAACAAGTTATGGATTTAGACCAAATCGTTCTTGTGAAATGGCTATTATTAAATTACTTGAATATTTCAATGACGGATATACCTGGATAGTTGATATAGATTTGCAAAAGTTCTTTGATACGGTATGTCATGATAAGCTAATAAGTATTATTATGAAAACAATTCATGATGGAGAGTTAGTATCATTAATAAGAAAATATCTTGTAAGTGGAGTAATGGAAAATGGTGTAGTTAGTCCAACTAAAGTTGGTACACCTCAAGGAGGTAATCTATCACCTTTATTGTCTAATATCATGTTAAATGAGCTAGATAAAGAACTTGAAAAAAGAGGTTTGAAGTTTACTAGATATGCGGATGACTGTATAGTTACAGTTAAAAGTGAAAAAGCAGCGAATAGAGTTATGGAAAGTATAACTAAATTTATTGAAAAAAAGCTAGGTCTAAAAGTAAACATAGAAAAAAGTAAAGTCGTAAGACCGCATGAAATTAAATATCTAGGATATGGTTTTTATTATGCCAAGACAGGAATAATTAAACCAAAACCACATTTAAAGTCAATTCAGAAGTTTAAAAGAAAACTAAAACAGCTTACAAAAAGAAGTTGGGGTATTTCTTTAAAGGACAGAATTAAAAGATTAAATCAAGTTATAAGAGGTTGGATAAATTATTTTAAAATTTCAGATATGAAAAAGCACCTTATTAATATAACAAGTCATTTGAATATAAGAGTTAGGTGTATTATATGGAAGCAATGGAAATGTTCAAAGAAAAGAATAAATAGTCTGATAAAACTTGGTTGTGATAAGGAACAGGCAAAAGCACTTGCGTATAGTAGAAAGAGTTATTGGAACTCTTCAATGTATACAAATATTTTCATTACTAATAAAAGGTTGCAACAAAAAGGATTAGTGTTACCACTAGACTATTATCTAAAAGCACATACTGCAATATAAATTGAACCGCCGTATACCGAACGGTACGTACGGTGGTGTGAGAGGGACAAAGTAAATTTATTTACTTTTTTCTACTCAATTAGCTTAAAAGTAATCGATTTTTAGATTTTCAAGTGTTATAATAATTGGTGTTTAGGGGGCAGGTTTTATGAATTCTCAACATTTTTTTCCAATGGCAAAACCAGTGACAGTTATAGGGGAAAATGCTTGTGTTTATGGGATTGCATCATTTTATGTGAAAGATTATCGGGGATGTTATGTATATTTATTAGGACATAAAGTAGGTTGGCCAATAGAACAAATATTATTAAATGATAGTTTGCTTATAAATGATAGTGATTGGGAAGATATATTTTTGTATAATATGAAATGTGTTAGAGGATATGATACAAATAAAGGGCTTATATTAAAAAGAAATAGTGTTGGAGAGTTGAAAAGG
>CANOGG010000159.1 GCA_947565485.1 uncultured Mycoplasma sp.
GTCATAATGGTTCTTAAAAAGGTCTAAATAGTTATCTTTATTAATCTTTTCATTAATTGTAGTAATATTTATATTAGGATTTATGGCTAAAGCTCTTTTCTTGGCTTCCAAGACTTTACTATTCCCTAAATTTTCTCTAGTAGTAATTATTTGTCTATTTAAGTTACTTAAATCTATAACATCATAATCAACAATGGTTATATTTTCGACACCCATTCTTACTAGAACTTCTAAAGTATAACCCCCTACTCCACCAATTCCTACTAATAAAATATTTAAACTCTTAATTTTAACAAATTCTTTTTTAGTTAATATTTTTTCTAATCTTTCAAACATTTGAATCACTTCCATAAAAAAAATCCCAATGGGTAACTTGCCAGTGATAAAAGCCCGCGCTATGCAGGTGGGCATCACGAGAACTGCTTTAGGAGCCTGTATCAATGATACAGTATTCAACACCACAATTCTGTTAGATTCCCAATAATCACTTACTCGGTTTTATGTATGACAAGCTATTTAATCCCATTGGGTAATTTCATTATAGCAATAAATTAATAATACTTCAACAAATATTACTTATTTTGACAAAATATTTAAGCAGCAATTTCAGGATTAGTATTAACCGCATCACTTATTGGAACATTTACTTGATTAACTGGATTAGTATTTTGTCCTAAATTTGGTTCTTGATTAGTTGCTGGAGTATTGTAAACTGATGGCTGACTTATTACTTCTACTGGGGCAATATTATTATTTACTTCTTGAACTCCACTATTTTCACTTACAATAGGCATTTCTGCAACTTCTACTTTAGGTTGTTCTACCACTGCCCCACTTTTTTGAGAATCTAGAATCTCCCATCTTTTATTGACATCACAAGAATTAGAATTTGGAGCTGGATTAGGCATTTCTAATTTAATAATCATTGGTAATTTAAATGCTCCCCCAAAACCAACACAGTTTCCCGGTTGCAAGACTTTTTGTTTTTCAATAACATCTTGACTAATATTAGGTAACATCGTTCTAATATATTCGATATCTTTAGGGTGAGTCATCTTAAATATTAAGAAGTTAGAACATTGGGCAATTACCGTATCCGATAACTCAACAGGTCTTTGAGAAATAATATTTAATAAAACCCCATATTTTCTTCCTTCTTTAGCAATACGGTCAAAGATATTATAACCAATTAAGAAGACATCACTATCTTTTTGCACATAACGATGGGCTTCTTCTAAAAATAAATGAAATGGTATAGTTGCCCTTTGTCTTCTTGACTTCGCAAAATCAAAGAAAAGTCTTGCAAATATTTTAACTGTAATTTTAGAAAAAGTATCGTCTAAATCTTCTAAGTTAATATTGATAATTTGAGCTTTTTTATTATTTTTAGTTACTAAACTTGCAATATAATTTTCAACAGAAATATAAGAATCATATTTATAGATGTTTGCAATACGACTATTGATAATCGAGTTAAGTCTTACTTTCATAATCATGGCATCATCATATAACTCTTTATTATTTTGGAAGCCTTCACTAATTAGAGTAAATTCTAAAGCATTTTGAAAGTCTTTAAGTGTATAAAAAGCATCTTTTGGTTCCTCTGTCATCTCTAAAGTTTCATCAACTCGTTTTAAAATATAATCAGTAATTAATACGGACTCGCCAAAATTACCATTAGAATCAATCTCAAAACACTCGGATAAACTTCTTGTATAACCAAGACCTGGAATAACACTATCAAAGTTAAATTCATCGGTATGACATACTTCTAAGACTTTAAAGATGTCATTTTTCTTATTAGCTGTGACTTGGTTACTATATAAAATAGCTATCAGTGCTTTGGCTATTAAATGGTTTTTATACTTAATTGCTGTTTCATCGTTTTTAGAGAAAATTCTAACTAATTTTAAAGCTCTTTCCAAAATTGGTATTTGGGTATGAGTACTACATTGTAAGAAGATTGTTAAATCATCTAAACTAAGTAAATGAAAAGGAATATGTAACTCATAATCATCTTGTTCTTGAACATTAGTTGTAATAAATTTATAGCTATAGTTAGGATTATATTTATTTATCTCGGCAAAAGCGGTTTTATATTCGCCATAAGCATCGAAAATAAAGATATTTGCGTTATATGATACTAAAGAAGGGTTTTGAAAGATATTTTGAACAATTCTTGCCACCCCACAAGACTTACCACTACCAGTATTTCCAAATATCGCCATATGATTAGCAAATAAGGAATTAATATCCGCACAAACTGTGTAATCAGTATAAATAGATGATTGTCCTACTTTAAATGTTGTTTTATCATACTTACCTACTATTTCCATTAATTCATCATTATTTATTTTTCGTATTTTCGAATTTAAAGATGGCTTTCTAATAACACCACTAATATATTTGCCACTTTCTAAAAATTCTCCTAGAAATCTTATTTTAATCGTATCATCTGTTACTTCCTCTACTTCTCCAAGTACACATTGTGTCCCTTCTTCAAAGACAACGTGTACATTCATCAAGTCTCCTTCTTCAGCTAAACTATCTAATTTTTCAACATGAGCAATATTTTCTCCAATATATTTTATTTTACCAAACATTAAGTACCAACACCTTTTCTATTATAAATATAATATCATAAAAGTCACTAAAAAACTAGATAGTATTAATCTAGTTTAGCTATTTCAAAGTGTATGGCGAAAATTCATACCCACCTCCACTTTTTATTTCACTTGTTGATTTCAGAGTGACGATGGGACGGACCCCGCTACCTGTTCTCGAGCCGTTTGCATATCCACCACTACTATATTTATACAATTCGTATCTGTTCAGCCTTGGAAGACCATCATATTTCCTCACGTAACGCCCACCAAAACTCCAACTAGTTTTGCTTGTACTGACGAGATAATGGCGAGAAGCTAGCCAATAATTATATCCATAATCTACACTGTCTCCTGGAGCCATATCGCCGTAAACATCAGTCACCAAAAGATAATCCGTATTGTATCCCAAATCACCAGCCCCCAAGTGTTCATCGTCTGTAACACATAAATAAGTAGCACTCGAACAATAATTCCATTGAGACTCAGATGAAGTCGATTTATCCCACGGAGACGTTGTATCCGTAAATCTAGTTGATAGTGTTATTGTTTGTGTCTGCTTTGAAAACCCTATATGTCTTGTACTTGCTACATGTACTCCATCTGTATATTGAGACGCTATAGTATTTAACCCTTTAATTAAATTTATATAACCTTCTAATCCATGAAAATATACATCTGTACTTGATACATAATGTGATACCATATCTACTGTTCCATCATCATTCTTATTTATTACTCGCCATAAATTTAACTCACTTGGATTTATCGTCTGATCACTATCATATCCTGTTAAATTTTTTGATATTGTATAACTTGTACTTGTTGGGGTCATACTTATATATTCTCCTATTTCTACATGATCTGAAATAGGATCTATAGTTTTGATGTTACCATCCTTACATACTTCTCCATAACTACTTGTTATACATAATTGATAATAGTATGTTGTATTATGCCTTAAACCTGTAATACTACACTTACTATTTGTTACACTACTTGCAGTACTTCCATAATTTGTACTTGTTCCATATTTACATGTTGTTGTAATATCATCTCCTGATGCTGTATATGTTAATGTAATTCCCGTTGTTGTACTTGTTGCTGTTATATCAGATAACGATGGTGTTTGTATTGTCTTAATACTTCCATCAACACACTTACTTCCTTTTCCTGTCTCTGTACATATTTGATAATAATATGTTGTATT
>CANOGG010000160.1 GCA_947565485.1 uncultured Mycoplasma sp.
ACCTCCTACTTTCTCCTATAAACTAAACAAAAAAGGAAAAGCACTACCCTTCCTAATCATTCTTATTTAAATCCCAATCTATTTCTTTTAAACCTCAACTTCTTAAAAATTCATTAGTCTTACTAAAAGGCTTCGAACCAAAAAAACCATATCTTGCAGCAAAAGGTGAGGGATGAGGACTCATTAAAATTAAATGTCTCGAGTTTGTAATGAACTTTGCTTTCTCTTTCGCAAAATTCCCCCATAAAATAAACACCACTGGTTCTTCTTTCTCATTTAAGAGTTGAATAATATAATCAGTTAACCTCTCCCAACCCAGTTTTCTGTGACTTGCTGGTGTATCTTTAACTACTGTTAAAACTGCATTAAGAAGTAAAACTCCACTCTTAGCCCAGTTCGTAAGGTCCCCATCATTCTTCGGTGGTATACCTAAATCATCATATAACTCTTTATAAATATTCTGTAAAGATGGTGGCACTTTAACTCCTTTTTGAACTGAAAAAGATAATCCATGAGCCTCACCTACCCCATGATATGGGTCTTGACCTACTATCACAACCCGTGTATTCTCATAACTTGTTAACTTAAGTGCTTGAAACACATTATCCCGCGGTGGAAATATCGTCTTCGTCTGATATTCATTATCTACCACTTTTAAAAATTTCTTAAACCCTTCACTCTCCCAAACTGTCTTTAACTTATTATCCCAATCATTTCCTATCATTACTACTACCTATTTTTTTACCTCTCTATTTATGATATAATTCATTATTATTAATCTTAAAAGCTCTATATATTTGCTCCAACAAAATTCCTCTAAAGAGTCCATGAGGATAAGTCACTTGCCCAAAAGATATTGCTTTATTACTTCGTTTTTTTACTGTCTCATGAAGCCCCTCTGATGACCCAACAATAAACGTAATCACACTATTTGTAATAAACGTCTTATCAATTATAGCAGCAAATTCTCTACTATCAATCATCAATCCTCCAATCTCTAACGTTATTACATAATCATTAACTCCCACATACTTCAAAATATTTTTCGCTTCCCTCGCCAAATCATACTCATCCTTTAACTCTATCATCTCTATTTTATGATATTTCCTTATTCTTCCTAAGTAATCATCCACAAGTAAGCTAAGATATTTCTCTTTTAACTTCCCTAAAACAATTACTTTTATCATACCATCATCACTTCACTAACCTGATTAGGCTTTGCCACATTAACATTGCTAAAAGCAATATTATATGCTTTAAAAGTTTCACTAACTTCTCTTAACGCTAACTCTTCAGTATTATTCTTTTCTGATAAGTGCATCAAATAAATTTCTTTAGTCGCACTCCCAATCAAACGACTAAGATAAAACCCACAGGCTTTATTACTTAAGTGTCCATAATCAGATAACACTCTTTTTTTAAGCCAATCTGGATATGGCCCATGTTGTAACTTCTCAATATCATGATTACTCTCAAACAAATATATATTCTTATTTTCTAAGTACCTAAAATTCTTCTGATTAACATATCCTGTATCCGTCACATAAACAACACTTTTCCCCTCACTCTCAAAAATAAAGTTCCGCGAATCTGTCGCATCATGGCTCGAATGAATACACCTAACTAATAAATTATCTAAAACCACCTCATCATCATATATCAATATATTCCCATAATCATGAATATCTAAAAGTTCTCTATACATCAATTTTGAAATCACAATCATCGCTGGATACTTCTTTATAAAAGTCTTCAATGCTGAAATATGGTCATCATGCAAATGGCTAATAAATATATAATTTATTTCTTCTGGTTTAACTCCAATCTCTTCTAACTTCGTCACAATATATTTTCTATTTTTCCCTATATCAACCAAAATCTTATACTTATCTGTCTCAATATAAGTAGAATTCCCCCCTGAACCACTTGCTAAAACACATACTTTCATTACTGATATAACTTCATCGGATTAAAATAGGTATAAGTATTTCCTTTCATCGCTGAAAAGTGCAAGTGGGCTCCCGAAGAAGAACCACTACTACCCATATATCCAATTTTATCTCCTTTCTTTACGGTTTGTCCCTCTTTAACAATTATATTCTGCATCATATGCGCATATCTCGTATAATATCCGTTCGCATGTTGTATTACTATCGAGTTACCCCACGAACCTCCACATTGATCACCAACTCCTGAGCCTTTATTAGGACATCCTGTATGAACAGATAACACAACACCATCTCCTGCTGCATATATTAAAGAACCAAAACCAACTCCGGAAATGTCAATACCATTATGCATTCGTCCCCAACGCCAAGTATAACCACTCGTAATAACATAACCCCTATTTGTAGGCCAACCCCAACTACCCTCAATATTTACCTGATCAACATAATTATTAGGTCCGCCCCCACCACTTGGTGTAACTGGTTTTTTCGTTCCCACTAAAGTAACTTGGTTAACTGTTTTCTTAATAACATCAATTTGAATCGGCTCAACGCCCTGTTCTCTTTCTCCATTCGTAACTGAATAACGCTCTGTTATTCTATTTAAACCATTAACTCCCGCAACGATTATCTCTTTCGTTCCTATCGGTTTAGTCGGGTCTTCTTTCGTCTCTTTCATAAATACTTCTTGCTCTTGAGCTACTTCATATAAATCATACACAAAAGTAAGCTGTGGAGCAATCAGTGTAACATTTACTTTATCTCCTACTCTTAAAATTGTATTCACACTCTTATAATTAGGATTAGCCATTAAAAACTCTTCCACGTTAAGCTCATTCGCATCCGATACAGATGCTATTGTATCACCCACTTTTACAGTATAACTCTTATTCTTCGGATTTTCTCCAAAAAGCAAAAACTGACTAAGCTCTAACTCATCCGTATATATCTTATCATTGACATTGATATACGCTTCCTTAATCGTAATATCCTCTGCAAAACGCATTCCCTCAATAATTCTTCCGAGCTCCACAATCTCTTTTTGATTATTATTAATATATTTCTCATACTCATCTTCATCTAAGAAAGCTTTAACAAATCTTTTCGCCGCCTCATAAAACACATTCTTATCAAGCACATTAACACTAAAAGACTTATCTTCACCCTTAACACTAACTACATATCCCTTAATCGTAAAATTCTCTTCTTCCTCTATTGTTTGATAAACTTTATCGACATTATCAATTTTCGCCACAAACGAATTAGTCGGAATAATCTTCAAATTAGTCGGTGGATAAACACTATTTACATTATACTCTTTCTTTATCTCACTCTGATTCTTATCTATCAAATCGTATAACTTCTGAGTACTCTCAATAACTCCAATTTGTTTACCTTTCAAATACACCTGATAATAAGTTCCCGCCTCATCATACACTCTCTTCGTTAAATTACCTAAAACCAAAATACAACCCACAATCAAAGTTATCACTATACTAATAACTATGTTCTTTTTATTATTCATAAACACCTCTCATATTATTAAATATTTTCTGGATTTACATAATTCTTAAAATTACTTGTATTAAGTTCAAACAAAAGCCGATAAAGCCCTGTCGAACCTTTTCTATGCTTAGCAATTATTATATCTGTTGGCACAATATTTTCTCTCTTCTCACTCTTCGCCTCGTAATAATCTTTCCGATTAATAAACAAAACCAAATCCGCATCTTGTTCAAGCGAACCAGACTCTCTTAAGTCTACCAAAGCTGGCTCTTTATTCTCTCTTTTATCGACACTACGCGAAAGCTGAGCAAGAGCAATCACTGGCACATCAAGTTCTAATGCCATCGTCTTAAGACTTC
>CANOGG010000161.1 GCA_947565485.1 uncultured Mycoplasma sp.
TTAGAATGATATATGCAGGATTAAGTTCTAGTAAGACGAGTGCGCCAGCGACAACCGGACCAGGTACACAAATAGGAACAAAGGCTTTTAGTTCATCAGCTGCAAATGATAATATGTATGTAGGCTTTAAATACTCTAGTGGAAAGGTTCATGGAACAGAAACAGCTTCAGCAATATTAGGACAGATAATTCAACAGATAAGGCGACATTGTATGGGTGGTATAATGCAACCCTGGCAAAGAGCGTGTCTTATTCAAGTAAGATAGATGTAGATGCAGGATTCTGTAATGATAGAACGCCAACAAGTGGGACAGGAATGGGAACAAGTGCTACAAACTATGTAGCGCTTACTAGATTAAATACAAATAAAACACCAAGTTTGCTATGTCAAGATGTAAATGATATATTCAAGACACCGGTAGGTTTGATAACAATAGATGAAGTCACAATGGGCGGAATTGTATATGATAGTAGTAAAACAAATACAACTACTTATCTATATACGAATAGCAATTACTGGACTATTTCTCCGTTTAAATATAATAATGGTGCTTATATGTTCTACGTATTTTACGGGCAAGTCGGCGCTGCGCTTGTGAATGGTTTCGATGGAGTTTTAGGCGTACGTCCCGTAATAAACCTCAAATCTGACACCCTTTTTGAAGATGGCGGAACCGGTGAAACTTCAACACCATATGTTATTATCGGAACCTAAAATAAAAACTGATAAATTAAGAATTGAAACCTATAACTTACAGGAAGCCAATTCTTTTTCTTTTTAATTATTCTATAATATATTATGTCACAATTCATCAAATATTAGTCTTAAAACACCCCAATCTCCTTTTTATTTCTCAAAATTTATATTATAATTATCTCATATAAGGAGAAAAAATAATGAAAAATAAAAAAGTAATTACACTTATATTATTACTATTATTAAGTCTAACAGGATGCAACCAAAAAAAAGAAGAACTAAATACTAGCAATAGTTCATCAGATGCCCAAAAATTTAAAGAAGAATACGAATCTCTGAATAATACAATTTCCAAAAGTGATAATACCTCATACAATAGCATATCTATTCCTTTAGATAACCCCATTAAATATATTAGTATTGATGATGCTCTAAAAATTATGCAATCTGAAACTTCAATCTTCTATATTGGTGCTAACTGGTGTCCTTGGTGTCGCAGTGCTATATCCATCTTATTTGATGTTGCTAAAAAGAACAATATTAACACAATTTACTATCTTAACCTAGACAATGACAAATCAGTCTATGAACTTAAAGATGACAAGCTTATCAAAACCACCTCTGGTAGTGATAATTACTATGCTTTACTAGATTTTCTAAAAGACGAACTAAGTGATTACATTCTAACCGACTCCAAAGGTAAAAAACACTCTACCGGCGAAAAAAGAATTTACATGCCCTTAGTAATTTCTTTCAAAAAAGGTGAAGTGATAGCTAAACACACAGGGACTGTAACTCTAAATAAAGACCAAACTAAATATGATGCTTTAACCAAAAATCAAGAACAAGAACTTTATAATACTTATAATGATATATTAAAAAAAAACTTTTATTAAAGGTACCTGTAATAATAACCAAAACTGTGACTAATAACCAAAAGCTTAGCCTAAAAAACTAAGTTTTTTAATTTTTTGAAAAAAATAGGCATTCATTACACGGTTCGACAAATTTCGCAGGTTTCATGTGCTATACTAGAGGCATTTCTTTTTGTTTTACAGCGAAAAAGTTTGTGAAGGGAAGTGGTGCAATGAAAACAAAGGAAGAAATAATTGAAAGATTTTTGGATGAGAATGGCGAAGTATTCGTCCGCCTTACCGATGATTTTTTATTTAAAGAAATATTTGGTAGACAAACTAATAAAAAGTATTTAGCTGATTTTCTCGAAAGTCTCTTTGAATATGAAAGGGGGAGTTTACAAGGTAAACTAAAAAGTGGCCTAGAAGTAAGTTTGGAAAAACAAGAATATCTTGCTAAAGGGGGAAGATGTGATTTAATTGCGATATTTGATAGTACAGTGGTGAACGTTGAGATGTATCGTGCCTTTAGTAGTGAGTCTTTAGAAAAAAGTAGTTTTTATGTTATGACTATCACGGCTAGTAGAATTTTAAGAGGAATGGAGCATACACCGGACAAAAGAATTGTTCAGTTTAATATAGTCGAGCAAGATAATTATGGTATAGAAGAAGAACATGAAAAGATAAATAATACTGAAGTTTTTTATATACTTATTGACAAAAGACTAAATTCCCTATATGATAAAGATAACTTATTAAATAAATATTTAAAGATATTTATTGCGGAGAGTTATCAAGAGCGAGAAGAGATAGCGAAAGGAGACGAGATATTAATGGAATTTGTAAAATCAGTAAGAGAATATTGTAATGGTAAACAATTTAAAAAGTATTTTAGTCATGAGTATTGGAACAGGCGAATATATAAACATGAAGGAAGGCAAGAAGGACTAGAAGAAGGAAAAAAACTTGGAATTAACGAGGGAAAAGCTCTTGGTATACAAAAAAGAAATATAGAAATAGCTAAGTCTATGCTAAAAGATGGTGTCAATATAAATACTATCCAAAAATATACCAGTTTAAGCATTGAAGAGATTTCCAAATTAAAAGAAGAGTAAAAAAGAAAAAGTACTGTAATAGTCTTAATTTCAAGAAGTAAGACATCAGTACTTATATTTTTAAAGAAAATAATTCCTAGGGATTAATCTTGTATCCTAATGCTACTATACTTAGCCTTAACTAAAGTATATGAGTTTAAAAAGGATAATGGGCGCACACCAGGAGTGTTGTTCACGTTCCAGCCCTCTAGGTAGCCATTCGAATTCACAGCGAACATGTTAGCATAACCATTGTTGAAGTTTAACGGAGACATTTCGCTTTATTCTGATAGATTAACCCTATATTTATTATAATATATGGAGGTTGTATTTTAAAGAAATATTTTTAAATTATTGGATGTTTTGATTGTTGCTAAATAACATAATCAAATGTAAAATATATGTATAGTAAAAGGAAGCAATAGATGCTTCTTTTTTCTTTTATTTACTTAGAAAATATCAATGGCTTTGAATATTAGCTAATAATATTGGGTATAATATCGTCGTATTTTGATTGACTGTGATAATTTTAAAAGTTATAATTCTAATATAAAGAGTAAAGAAAGTATAGCTTATTGTATATTTTTGTTTGTTATACTTAGTGAATATAATATGCATATTTGTCGAATATTTAGAAGTTTTGGCAACTTTGGGGAGTACTACTGTAAAATGTTTAAATGTATATTAAAATAAGTAAAGAAAAGGTGAGAGGTAGAATGGAAAAAACAGAGAGAATAGAAAAAATAAAAAGATGTTTATTATAGTAGGGTGCTTACTACTTGTAATAGGAGTGTCTCTAGCTTACTTTTTTGCGACATCTCTTATTAATGGTGATGGAGCTAGTACTAGTGGGACAACAGCAGTTATTCATGGAGCAACACTCACCATGGAGGGTACTCTAAACTTTGATGATAAAGATATATTACCTGGCCATAAGAATGTTTCAGTCTTAAAACTAACTGCGACTGGTAATAATGAAATGATACCTTATAATGTCATATGGACTGGAACAAATAGTTTAGGTACACCTCTAGAACTTACAGTATATAAAAGCACTACAGAAATAAGTACAGGTAAAACTTGTAATCAAGTAGCAGCTAAAGTAAATG
>CANOGG010000162.1 GCA_947565485.1 uncultured Mycoplasma sp.
GGACAGTAGTCTGTAGTAATTCACTGATTTCATTTTCAGATAGAGTTATGGTTTTAGTCGCAGCAAGACATGCTAGGCCGTGGGTAAATATCCAGACTTGGACATGGAATTTAGTTTGTTCTTCATAACTTAGATGGGTCAGTTGTTGACCATATTTAATGATGTCATTACCTTTAGCGTCGGCTAGAATAAATTTTTCAGCGTTCAGGTTAGTTTCTTGCATGAAGATTATTTTGAAAAATTCAGGATAATCTTGGGCAAATTTGATGTAGGATAATCCCATTCCTTTATAGGGTTGGGAATGTTTTTTTCCTTCTTCCATGTATTTTTGATACTTGTGATAAATTTTTTCATAGACTGCTTGTTTTAAGTCGTCCATGGAAGTAAAGTTATGAAATATAGGTTGGACAGAACTATTTAGAATGTTAGCAATTTTACGGGCATTAATACTAGACATCCCCTCTTTCCTAGCAATGTTGTAGGCGATATCAATGATTTCTTCTTTGGGGTATTTTTTTACGGGAGGCATTTTTCACTTCCTTTTTTGTATAACATATGTTATATATCTAGTGTTATTATAAACTATCAAGATTAGAAAGTAAAGAAAAAAATGTTAGATTGACTAACATTTTAATTCCAGCCAGTGAATTCTGGTGGTAAATTTAGACGACGAATACGAGTTTGTTTTTGCTCTTCAGTCATTTTATTTTTACGTATCATATAAAGAGCGATACGAAAATAGTCCGCGACTATATCATCAGGAATATCAGGATGAGCCTTGATAATACCATTATAAATAGCTTGAGCTAAGGATGGATGGCAATAGACATCAATAGTTGTGTTTTCCTTTTTAGTCTTGGAATAAAGACTTTGGAGTTGATGATATAAACGCATTGGGATAGATGAATTTTTATTGTTACTCTTAAGGCCACACTTAAGACAAGTATAGACGACTAAATTTTTAGAATTGACGTTTATGTCGGTAATAACCATTAAATGTTGGCATCTTGACATATGGTTTAATATTTTTTGATGAGCAAATTGCTTTTCAGCTTTATTATTATTTGACAAAGATGTGTTTTTAGTTTCTGTTGACATTAAAATTAAATACCTACCTTTCTTGGTTTAATGTTTGTAAGATACGAGATGCTTCAATTTCTCGTAAGTAATCAATATTAATAAATCTTTGGACGGCCTGGCTAGCTAAAAGTTCTTTTTCTATTTCTTGATATTTGACAATTTCAGATTTCACCTGTTTTAATTCTTTACGACTTAGATTATCAGCGTTTTCAAGACGAATGAGACTTTCAAGTTCTCTATTTCTATTATATATGTAGCGCATGATGATAATATTCCTAATAGCATCTTGGTAAAGTGCATCGTACCGATTAAGTGCGATTAATGTGTTATTTGAATCAACCATAATAATTCCCCCTCCTTAAAATTTAATTATTTCGTTGATGTAGTCTTTAACTTCGGATATTTTTAGTGTAATTTGGTCCATGGTGTCGCGGTGTCTTATAGTGACTGTGCCATTATTGATTGTTTCATCATCAACAGTTAGACATAGAGGTGTGCCGATGGCATCACTACGACGATATCTTTTACCGATAGAACCAGAGGTGTCAATGCTGCACATGAAGTCAGGACAAAGTTCGCTATAAATTTCCATAGCTTTATCACTGTGAACTTTTTTGATTAAAGGTAAAATGGTAACCTTAATTGGAGCTAGAGCAGGATGGATTTTTAGAACTTGGCGTTCTTCATCATTGTCGAGCGTTTCAATAGTGTAAGCATCAGATAAAATAGCATATAATAAACGGTCAAGGCCAACACTTGGCTCGATGACATAAGGCAAATACTTTTCGTTGGTATCAGGGTCAAGATAGCGTAATTCAGTCTTAGAGTGTTCCATGTGGACGCCTAAGTCATAGTCAGTACGGTCAGCAATACCCCAAAGTTCGCCCCATCCCATAGGAAATTTATATTCGATATCAGTGGTTGCTTTGCTATAAAAAGATAATTCTTCTTTGGAATGGTCACGATAGCGAAGATTTTCTTTATTTAGTCCGAGTGTTTTTAGAAAATCGAGACAGAAGTTTTTCCAGTAGCCAAACCATTCGAGGTCATCACCGGGTTTACAGAAAAATTCTAGTTCCATTTGTTCAAATTCACGAGTCCGGAAAATAAAGTTACCAGGAGTGATTTCGTTACGAAAACTTTTGCCGGTTTGACAGATGCCAAAAGGTACTTTAAGACGCATACTACGACAAACATTGTTAAAGTTTACAAATATTCCTTGGGCAGTTTCGCCACGTAAATAGACTTTAGATTTGGTATCTTCAGTTACGCCCATATGAGTCTCAAATAAGAGATTGAATTTACGAATGGAAGTAAAGTCATTCTTGCCACATTTGGGACATTTTATTTCATGAGAGATGATATAATTTTCGAGTTCTTCGTTACTCCAGCCATCACCAGTTTCGGTACCTTTGGTATGTTCTTCGATTAGTTTGTCAGCGCGATGGCGAGCTTTACAGGACTTGCAATCGATTAAAGGGTCATTAAAATTAGTGACATGGCCACTTGCGACCCAAACCTCAGGGTTCATTAAAATTGCACTATCAAGGCCATAGTTACAGGGATTTTCTTGGACAAATTTTTTCCACCAGGCTTTACGTAAGTTTTCTTTTAGTTCGCGGCCTAAAGGTCCGTAGTCCCATGAGTTGGCAAGGCCACCATATATTTCACTTCCTTGAAATATAAAACCATATTGTTTACAGAAATTGACGATTTCATCTTGTGTTAAAGTTTGCATTATTATTTCCTTCTTTCTTTTTTTAGCTTTAAAATATCGTTTAAGTAAGATATTGTTTCATAAGGATACTCACTCGTTAAAGCTAGATTATTTATTAAGGGCACAAGTATTGAGGGAGAAAGAGAGTTTAGATAACTCTTTAAGTGATTTAGTTCCTTATATTTAGATTGCCAAGCTTGGTATAATAGTTTTGAGTACTCTTCGGATGAGATGGGCTTAGTGGAATATATAACTAGCGTTTTAGAGATACTTTGGCAGGTTATTTTGGTTACAAGGATTTCTAAATCACTTTCTAGTTCTATATATTTAGTGAGGATTTTTAGTTCTAAGTCGTAGTTCAAGTTAGTCAACTCCTAAATTAAAAAACTCTAAAAGAATTATGTAGGGACGCAAAATAGTTCGCGCGGTTCCACCCTACTTATTTCGATTAGAGAAATCACTCTTTTTTTATATAGCTCGGGAGTTGCCAGCTCCTTCATCACTTGTATGGAGTTATTATATCTTATTTTGAGTGTTTTGGCAAGTATATTTTTACACTATCTTTAAACTTTAACGAATGTTTTTTGGTATTTTATAATATCTATAAATTAAGTCGTCTAGTCCAGGTAAATTTATCTTTAATATTACCTAATATTTCAATCATATCATGGATAGTATCTTTTAGGTCGGGGCTTAAGGTTTCATCTTCTATGATAAGCATTAAATCATGATAAATGTGGTTCATTTCTTCTTCAGGACAAATTGTGAGACGAGCTAAAATGTTTATGATATCAATTACAGCTTTGGCATAATTAGATATATACGAATCATCTTCGATGTCTTCTTCTAAGTCTTCGCTGTAATTATCTAAATTCATTATGCTATAATTGCATTCAAGAGTTAGAAGAGCTTTATCAATATATTTAGCGAAAGGGAGTTCTGGACGGAGAGTCGCA
>CANOGG010000163.1 GCA_947565485.1 uncultured Mycoplasma sp.
TAGTAACTGGTAGTATTTTGTTATTTTACATTATTTCATTTTCAGTAAGTTTTATTGATTATGCATGGAATATGTTACAAAGACCTGTTTGGTGGAGTCATAGATATCAGTTTACCTTAATATTCTTTTTGATTGTAGTAGCTTATAATTCATTTTTGAGATTAGATATATCAAAAGTAGATAAAAAGAAAATAAGTTTGGTAAGTATAATATTTTTTATAATATTATTGGGAAGTTTTAGTTATAAGATTTTAGGTTATAAATTACCAGATAAATACTTTTATATATTTATGATAAGTATTAGTTGTATGTTTATATATATGTTTTTTATGAAAAGTAAGAAGTTATTTATTTTATTAATTCTTATAGAAGTTTGTGTTAATGGAGTAATTACTTTAAAATTTAATCCACAAGAAAATTTTGAAATAAAAAGTGATAAGATAAAGGATATAAGAAAAATTTTGAGTAAAATTGAGGATTTAGATGATTATAGAATGTATATGCTTTCTACGACAATTGGTGAAGATTTAGGTTTTTTATTAGGCTTTAATTCTCTATCGCTTTTCAGTTCAAGTTACAATTCTGATTTAAAGAATTTTATTGAAAAAGTAAATTTTGGTGGCGGTATAGAAAATCATATAAATGGATATTTGAATATTCCTTTAGGTTCATTGTTTGGGTTTAAATATTATTATGATGATAATTTGGGTTATTTTAATTGTACTAATAATATTTGTATTGATAAAAATGCGATGCCTTTTATGTATACGGCTAATGATGCTATTCAAAATATTAAATTGGATGGTAATTTTGCAGAAAATATTAATACTATATATTCAGGTTTGCTCGGCAGGGACATAATAATTTCTGAGAAAATGGCAAATGAAGTAATAATATATAATGGTTATGTAGGCGAAGAC
Source organism: uncultured Mycoplasma sp. (assembly GCA_947565485.1). Taxonomy (GTDB): domain Bacteria; phylum Bacillota_I; class Bacilli_A; order RF39; family UBA660; genus Caccenecus. The sequence continues at coordinate 921 of CANOGG010000163.1, forward strand.
AAAGATTTTGTAAAGGATGATAAGATAAAGTTAGAGTATGTTGCAGATAAAAGAGTTATGATAATTTTTAATAGTTCGATTATTGATATAGTTGATTCTAAGTTATATATAAATGGAGAAAACAAGGGGAAAATAAGTACTACAAAAAGTTTAGTTTTAAATAAAGGTGATATTTTGATTAGTGAAATTGATTGTAGTGTTCTTACAGAGTCTGATATTGTTGTTAACAATTTAGATAATTTTAATTTTATTACCGTTGATTTAGATTTGTATGAAGAAGCTATACAAAATTTGAATGAGAAAACTAATTATATTAATTTAAATAGTAATGGTAAGGTATTAAGAGGGAAAATAACTACTGGTGATGATGTTGTTATGATTACAATTCCTTATGATGAAGCATTAAAGATTAAAGTTGACGGAAAAAAGTTTGATTATTTTAGATTATTGGATTCTTTGGTAGGAATTAATGTAGAAAGCGGTGAACATATTATTGAAATTGATTATGTTCCTAAAGGCTTTAAAATAGGATTTTATATTTCTAGTGTTACTATAATTCTTTTTGTTTTGCATTCGGTTATTAAAAAGAAAAGTATTGAAAATAAAAAATTTAAAAAATAAGATATTGATATTTTATTAAAAGTTAGATATAATAAGGTATATGATAAAGGAGGAATTAATTTATGAAGGAAGCAACAGGAGAATTAAACATGACAGTTATTACAGTAGTGGCTATAGCCGCAGTAGCAGCATTCTTTTATGCCTTTGTTTGGCCAGCTATAAAGACATCTATTAATAGAGGTACGTATTGTGCTAATTCGTGGGGATGTAAATGTGAAGAAGATGTTTCAAAAATGTGTACTTGTCAGTACTGTGCTGATAAGGATGGTGGAGATGCTTCTTCATGTAGTGAAGTTAAGTCAGTACAATGTCCAAATCCAAATAAAGCATCATAAAATATTATTCTATTAGGAGGTAGAAAATGAAAGAGGCAATGGGTGAACTTAATGCTACAGTTATAGTTGTAATTATAGTGGCAATGTTGTCTCTTTTTTTCTTTTCGTATATATGGCCACTTATAAGAACTGATTTTAATAGGTCGACGAGATGTGATAAAGCTGTATGTGTTTGTCCAGATGCATATAAACAACCAGATGGAAGATGCAATATTCCTGAGGAAAATCACGGACTTATTGATTGTCATGTGCAGGGGACATCAGATATTATTAAATGCCCTTGGAAAGGATAAAAGAGGTGAAGTTTAGATGAAAGAGTCTGTAGCAGGAGTGTCATTGTTTACAATTGTGATTATTTTTGTTATTTTATTTGCAGGATATGTTTGTTATCAAATAAATTATTCGCGTGCTTATAATTTAAAAAATGAAGTAGTTGATACAATTAAAAGTTATAGTGGAGTGTGTACAGAGCATGGTTCAGATTGTGTTGCTTTTTCAAATGCTCTTAAAAGGCTTTTTAAAGAAGTAAATTATAAAAGTAGAGGAAAATGTGGTGAAGGTTATGTGGGATATTCGAGAGAAGGAGTTAAGTTAGGGGAAGAAGCCCGTAATGCAGCTATATGTGTAAAAGGTATTCCTGTTAGAACTAATACTGAACTTCCAAATGCTTATTATTATGATGTTAGAGTTTTTTATAATCTTGATTTACCTATTATAGGCTCTTTTTTTGAATTTGCTGTTAGAGGAGAGACTCCAAGAATTTATAATGTTACGGAGTGTAATAGTAAGAAATTACCTTCAACTTGCGAAAGTAGCATTCCATGGTGTTCATGTTAGGAGTGATTAAATGAGACAGTCAATTGGAAGTACATGGCTTATACAGTTAATGATATTATTTATTTTGTTATTTGTAGGCTTTATAATTTTAACAGTTAATCATTCGAAAGTAGTTCGAACAAAAGATGAAATGATTAATATTGTAGAAAAATATGAGGGTTTAAATTCTCAATCTATCCAATTATTAAATTATTATTTATCATCAATTAATTATACAATTAAAAGGAGTTGCCCGGAGGGAAGTGGTAATTATGGCGCAGAAGATTTGACGAGCGACTCTTTAGTTTCGACTAGTTCTGGTGGTAAATACTATTATTGTGTAAGTAAACATATAGGTGCTAAGACGACACATTATTATCAGTTAATGTTGTTTTATAAGTTTAATTTGCCAGTTTTAGGTGATTTTACAACTTTTGATATTATTGGTTCAACTAATAATATTATTTCAAAAGATGATGGGGCTTATAGTGCTACTGTGCCAGAATAGGGGAGGTTATTATGAATGTTATAGTTTCTAATAAGTATCAGAATATGCTTGCTACTTTAGATATTGATGTAATTAAGAGTATTAATGGAGAGTATGAAGTAGATGAGTTAGTTTCGATATTTACAAATTTTTACTTTAATAAAATGATTATAGATATAACGGCGATTAAAGGTTATCAGAATATAAAGAATATTCAAAAATTGTCGGTGAATTTTGATATGAGTAAAATTATTTTGCTTTTAGATGATTCAGCAATGGTTAGTAGTGCGGGTTATTTGTCACAGCTAGTATCGATGGGAATTTATAATTTTACAAGGAATATTAATGCGATTAAGTTTTTGATAGATAACCCTAATACATATAAAGATGTTGCACAATATCATAATTTGAATGGAAGTTCAAGAGATGAAGAACCAGTGGACCTTGATACTTTTACTAGTACAGGTAGTGGGGGACTTCGGGTAATAGGATTTAAGAATGTGACAGCACATGCAGGGGCGACGACGCTTATTTATATGTTGAAGAAGCATTTGGAAATGCAATATAATGT
>CANOGG010000164.1 GCA_947565485.1 uncultured Mycoplasma sp.
ATACTTTAGTGCTTAAATCTTCGGCGGTTACTTTAACTTGGACTTTATTTTCGCCCTCTTTAAGTCCAGTATTACCAATGATTTCGACTTTAGCTTTAGTATCATTTTTAGTAGCATTTACTTTAATATCATTGACGCCATTTGGTACAGTTATAGTATAATTAGTAGTATTTTTGTTAAATGCTGGGGAAAGTTCGAAGCCATCTACTTCGAGACCTTTTAGGGTATTATCGCTTGATTTTGGTACTTCTGGTGCTTTTTCTCTCGTGATATTGATTGTATATTCTTTTTTAGCTCCAGACTGGGCAGTGACTGTTACTTTTACAGGATTGTTTTGGCCAGCGGTTAAGTTTTTATTTCCAGTACCGGCTATTTTAGCATTGGTATCTTCAGCTGTAGCAGTTACGGTAACACTTGAAACACTGTTTGGAACTGTTAGACTATAAGTAGTAGTATTTTTGTTAAAGGTCGGTGTGATAGTATAACCTGTAACAGCAAGACTACTTAAGTCAGCGTTGGTTGAGTCTGTGCCGATGGTGATGGTTTTGGGAACTGATGTTGATGGAATTTCAGTTCCTTTTGGTGTTGCTGAACCAACTTCTGCTTTATCAATTTTTACAGTTGTATTTCCTGCTTTTTTAGCTTTAAAGGTAAATTTCATGACATTAGCACTTGTACCTTTAGTCCATTCTTCAAGTGCACCAGCATAGCCTACCATCATATTATTTGTTTTGGAATAATTCATTGATCCAAATGATATGACTTTACTATGAGAAACATATTCTAAATATTCATTATCGTATACAAGTTCACCTTGGAATGATGCTATTCCATCAAAACCACTTATTTCTGTAACATTAACTGTTAAATCAATATTTCTGCCAACATTCACTGTTGAATTACCTGCTAAACCTACTTTACAACTAGCAGCAAAAGCATTAGGGATACCTACGAAGATGCAGATTGTTATTAATATTGTTTTTAAAAGTTTACTTATATTTTTCATGGGTACCGCCTTTCTTAATTAATTGTTATTGTTTTTGGAATTGTTGTTGCTGGTATTAATGGTGCTTTTGGAGTTGCAGCAACAGGTCCTGGGTCGTCTATCATGACAACTGTATTTCCTATTTGTTTAGCTTTAAATGTAAATTTTATTAAATTTGCGTCTGGTCCTTTGGTCCATTCGTCAATGTCACCTGCGAATCCAATCATCATATTATTTTTGTCTGAATATTTCATTGTTCCAAAACCTACTATTTTTGAGTATGAAATATATTCTAAATAATCTGTATCATATATTAATTTTCCATCAAAACCAGCTAGTCCATCATAGCCATCAATATCTTTAACAGCAACGATTAACTCAATTTCTTCACCAACATTGACACTCGATGGGCCATCCAATACAACTTTACAACTAGCAGCGAAAGCAATGGGCATATTGATAAATGCACACATTGCTATTAGAACTACTATTACTACATTTTTTAACTTTTTCATTTTTTACCTCTTTCTTCCTATTCAAATAAATCAAATATATTCAATATGTGATTTGATATTAATAATGCATCTCTGGCACTTATTGCATCGTCCTTGTTTGTATCTGCTGAAATGTAATATGCATTTTCTAACGAGTAAATATTTAATATATGATTTGAAATTAGCAACGCATCTCTGGCACTTATTGCACCGTCACCATTTGTATCTCCTAAAATCATAATTGTCTTTTGGTCTAAGACTGTGCCATCACGTTCGAGTTTAATTATCATACCTGTTCCAACATTACCACTTGTTACTGCTGTTGTACCATCTTCTTCATAGATGAAGAGTTCGCTTTCAGGGTTTGTAAATTCCTTTTTAAAGTTATTTGGTTCTACCCCTGGTTTAGCAGTTAGAACATAATCATCATCAATAGTATGAATATCTGATGTTATCTTATCATTAGTAGTTGGTGGGGTGGTACCACTCTCTCTGGTGACGGTGATGGTATATTCTTTTTCATCACCATTTTCGGCTGTTACTTTGACGGTAGCAACATTAGCTCCGACATCTAAGTTTAGAGTGTAAGTATCAGTCTTTGTTAGAGTAGTACCTTTACCAATTTCTACTTTAGCTCGTTCGTGTGGTTTAGTTGCTTTTATTTCAACACTTGTGACGCTATTTGGAACAGTAAGAGTATATTTGTCAGTGTCTTTGTTGAATGTTGGGGTCATGGTTTGGTCGGTTATAGTGATATTGGTTAAGTCACTTTCAGTTAAGTCATAGCCATCACGTTCGATTTCAACAGTGTAAGTTGCTTCATCACCATTACCAGCGACAACAACAAATTCATATGAAGTTTTACCAGCGCCTAAGTCTTTAGCAGTTCCAGTTTTAATGCTTGCGCCTGCCGGGAGCGTTGCTGTTAAGTCACTTGTGTTAACACTTAAGTGGCCACTCGCAACTTTGATTTCAAATTTATTTTCTGTTGCATTCCAGGTTGCTGCTTCACCAAAGACATTTAAGTCGGTTATCTTATTGTCGGTGTTAGCACTTGTTTCAATAGTAATAGTATAAGTTTGTCTTGTTGTTCCATCTTCGGCTAAAACATCGAATGTTACAGTATCATTTGTTCCAGTTAGAGTATATTCAATTGGCATTGTGCTTGGGTCGGTTGTACCACTAGCAGGTGTTGCATCAAGCCATACTTTAGTTGTACCATATGGAACAGTTAGAGTGTAACTTGTTTTTTCAGCACTAAAGTCAGTAATAGTTGTTGGTGTACTTACAGTTCCATCTAGTTCATAGCTTACTTTTAAGTCGTCTAGGGAAACACTACTATCTGGTTTACGAGTAACTGTTAAAGTGTAAGTCTTAGACTCAGTACCTTTACTTACGGTAATAGTAAATATGTTATCACCAACTGTTAGAGCATTATCACTTGTACCATCAACATTGGCGATGTTTAAGCCTTTCATACCAATGGCGTTTGCATCAGTCTCTGGAGTGGCGGTGATACGAATATTTTCGATTTCATTTTCAACAGTGGCAGTATAAGTATCTGTTTCTTTAGCAAAGGTTGGTGTTAGAGTTCCCTCACTAATAGTTAAGTTATCTAAGAATACTTTCTTCTTGGTTACTTTAATAGTGTAGGTGCTGGTTGAAGTTCCATCTTCGCCCACGATTAAGATTGTAATATCTTTTGGAGTAGTACTAGTGTCATTTGGGATGGCAATATCTTTACTGATAACATTAGTACCTGGGCTTAGTTCGACTTCACCATCAATCGTAACACTTTGGACATAAGCACTACCGGTTTTTAGTTCAACAGTTACACTATTCTCAGTTGGTTCGATTTCTATTTCATATGGAGTAGTAGCATCAGGGGTATTAGTATTTAAGTATTCGTTGCTTGAAGTTTTAACTGTTAAGTTGGCAAGTTCACTGTTGGAAGAGGTTTCATGAGTAAAGTTTATCGTGTAAGTCTTTTGGGTGCCATCTTCTGCTTCGACTACGATAGTAGCACTGCCAGCACTGACATCGTAAGTATCGTTACCAGAGACGATTTTACTGCCAGTACCAGCGGTAGCATTTACCGTGATGCTAGTTGTTTGTTCGTTGTAGTAATAAGTGAAGCTATCAACACCAGGGTTGGTACTATCAAAGGCTGGGTCAAGTCCCCTTTCAGTTACACCACTTGGAGCATTACTAGTAACACTTAGAGAACCTAGGTCAGTGTTGTTGGATTTCTTAGTTAAGACGATGGTGT
>CANOGG010000165.1 GCA_947565485.1 uncultured Mycoplasma sp.
GAACAACCTCACAACTGCCACCCTCTTCACTTTTGGTACTACAATAGCCCTCATTAGCATGCATAAACGCCTGCCAAACTCCTGAGGCCATCACATAGCCACCTTTTCGAATAATCGCCGCTGAATCTTCTGTTCCATCTCCACTGAGACTTCCTTTATTCCCCACAATTATCTTTCCAATTGTATTATTAGCCAATAAAGAATTTTGAAAATCAAAAGCAAAGTCAAAAATCGTCGGAAGAAGTGCAATTAAACCTATCGATATAAGCACATCTTTTATTATATTTACTGGTGAATTTTTCCCCTTTGTTAATTCATCCGGATTTATCATTACTTTTAGTAACGAATAAGCAATCAAGAATAACATTACTACCCCTAGAATAATATATATTCTTCCCACTAATTCTTCCACAAAAGTATTATCAAATAAACTTCCACCCTGGGCCAAAGCAAGAAAAATCTGATATACATAACTAACAAACGAATAAACCATACTATCTATCATAATAAATATCCAGTTTATAAGGGAAAGAACATTATTAATAAAATCGTCTCCCCATGTCCAAGGGGTATACCAAGCTCCAAGTAAAAAATTCATACTTCTTCCTCCTTTCCTACTTTATCACACAATTATCAGGACTATAAACACCAACAACTTTTAACAAAAACTCTATTAATATTGGTAAAAAGAATATAATAACTGCTATAATGAGTCTTTTAACTGAATTATTAATTGCTTTCTTCATCGCGTCTTGATTATTAGAAAAAACCGCTTTTCCAAACTCAATCCCACTCATCACAAACAACAAAACAATCGCCGCATACTTCATCAAATTAAAGACAAATTGCAAATAATATGCTGGCTGCCCCTTTGTCCCAGGATTACCAAGATAACTATCACAACCATTACCATCAAAATCCCACTTACCATCAAAGGATACATCTCCTTTTTTATCATTAGTATCTTCTTTAGAATCCCCCTCAGAATCTGTCGAATCATTAATATCTTGCGGTTCAAACAACTTAATACTACCTAAGCTACTTCCTATTTCACTAGACTTAGCCCAAGCATCTCCACTAAAAACGACAAACAAAGCTAAAACTAAAAATATCTTTTTCATAATTTATTTCCCCCCTAAACTCGTACAACCACTGCCATTTGGTTTAAACATACAACTAGTACAGGTCTTAAATGTTCCATCGTATACTTCCTCTGCTCCTCCCCCAACAGCACTCACAAACATATTAATTGTTGATGGTATAAAGAATATCACTATTCCTGCTATGGCTCTCTTAAGTAACGACATCGCTGCTTTTTTAATCTCTCCATCTTTTCCCGCTACTACTACTTTGGAAATATCTATAACTCCTAACACTATAATTATTAAAGGTATAATTATTTTAATAAACCAAAATACCCAACCAACTGTTGTAAAAACACCTAATACTTTCCCCTGACATGGCTTATCTAAATCCAAATCTAAATTATCTTTATCAACAGGCCTAGGGTTAGTCGTAGGTCCATCACTACTCCCAGATTGTGTCCTATCTTCACCTTTACTCTTACTTCCACCTAAAGACATCGCAGTTCTTTTTATATTTAAAGTTCCCCCCGATGACTTAAGTGATATTCCATTAGGAACCATCCCTCCTAAATTTCCCATTCTATATGTCATATAAACATTACTTGGACAAGCAAAATATCTCTTATCCTCTGTTAACAAATCATTTTTTTTAAACTCATTACTAAGGTTACTATTACTAGCCACAACCGCATTACAAGCTTTATCTTCACTATTAATACAACTAAGTTTACACGACAAACTTCCAGCATAAACATCACATCTATAATTATAAGTACTATCTTTCCACACACAATAGCTACCATTAAAAGGTTCTAATCCCCCTAAAGCTTGAACATTATTCACTCCCAAAAATATTACCATACCTAAAAATAATATATATCTTAAAGTTTTCATAAAAACTCCTCCAAAATATCCGGGTAAATTAAAATCAACCAAGATAATTATATCATTTTTTAGCCCAAAAAACTAGCAAAAAATCACACTATTAAAAGAAAGTATCCAATTTTTATTGCCTAAAAGAAATTTTTCGGTATATAATATAGTAAGTTTGAGGTGAACTTATGAAAAAAAATATCCAAGATTATCAAAATATCTACCTAATCGGCATTGGTGGTGCCAGCATGTATGCAATCGCTGCCATGCTAAAACATGATGGCAAAAATATCACGGGAAGTGACCTAGCCGAATCTCCCAACACTGAGTATCTAAAAAGTATCGGTATTAACATCACCATTGGCCATAACCCAGAACTCGTTAAAAATGCTGACTTAGTTATATATACCGCTGCTATCGATAAAGATGATATTGAACTTATAACTGCCCAAGAACACACCATCGAAACCATTGAGCGTGCTTCTTTTCTAGGTGAATACATGAAAGACTACGAAAACATCATCTGTATTAGTGGTACCCACGGTAAAAGTACCACCACCAGTATGATTTCTACTATCTTCTTAAATGCGGGACTTAACCCAACCATCAATATTGGTGCTAGTCTAAAAAAAATAAACGGCAACTATCACATCGGCACCAAAAAGTACTTTATCCTAGAAGCCTGTGAATATGTCGATTCTTTTCTAAACTTCCACCCAACTAGTGAAGTTATCTTAAACATCGACAACGACCACCTAGACTATTTCGGCACTATAGAAGGCACAAAAAAATCATTCACTAAATACATAGGTCTTCTTCCCTCTAATGGTTTTCTAGTCCTAAATGCCGATGATGAAAACATAAATGACCTTTCTATTACCCAAGAAAACCTCACTACTTATGGCATCAAAAATGAAAACGCCAACTTAACTGCTAGGAACATCGCTTATTCTAAAGAGGGTTTCCCAATATTTGATGTCTACTTAAATCACCAATACTTAGAAACTATCCATCTAAACGTCTTAGGAAACCATAACATCCTAAATGCTCTAGCATCAATCGCTATTAGCCTAAACTATAACATTGACATAACTAACATTAAAAAATCTCTCGAAGAATTTAAAGGCGTCGGCCGACGTTTTGAATACCTAGGAACATATAAAAATGCCCTCTTCTTCGATGACTTTGCCCATCACCCTACCGAGATAGAAGCTACCTACAACTCTAGCACTAAAATTCCTCACAACCACACCTGGGCCGTCTTCCAATCTCACACTTATAGTAGAACTTATGAACACCTCCAAGATTTTGCCAATATTTTAGCTAAATTCGATAAAATAATTATTTGTGATATATACCCTGCTCGCGAGACTAACACCTGGAACGTGAAAGAAAGTGAACTGGTCGAACTTATCAAAAAAGAAAACCCCAACGTCATTCACATACCAACTTACAATGAAATAAGCACCTATTTAAAAGAAAACATCGAAGAAAATGACCTCATAATCACTATAGGCGCGGGTCCCATCAACAAAGTTGCCACTAACATTTTAAACGTGTCTTTCTAATTTTTTTTAAAATAATAACCATTTTTATTTGAATACCACCTAAATTTATGATATATTAAGAAATAGATATAAGGAGTGATTTTATATGCGTGAATTTACTGAACAAGAAACTGTAAGAAGAGAAAAAGCCCAAAAACTAAAAGAGTTAAACATCGACCCTGTCGGTCACCGTTTTAAC
>CANOGG010000166.1 GCA_947565485.1 uncultured Mycoplasma sp.
GTATTAATGTTATAATAATATTAGTGATGTATTATGAAAAAAAATTTTATTCATTTTTTCCAAGGCCTATTATTTATCTTAATCATAGTTGCTTTTATCTATATTGGAACTAAAGATTTCAGCAAAAAAGTTGTGATAGATAATGAGAAATTTGACGCTGATTATAAAAATGTCAGTAAAGATAATGTTTTTACCTATGTTAGTGCTAGTGAAGTCTATGCCAAATTAAAAAATGGCACTGCTATCATCTTTATGGGCTATCCTGCCAACATCTGGAGTGGTCCTTACGCTAATATTTTAAACGAGACTGCCAAAGCTAGTGGCATCAAAGAAATTTTATACTATGACTTTTATGAGGACCGTAAAATGCGTAACGCTGTCTACCAAAGTGTTGTCATGAAATTAATCGAGCATATCCCAACTCTTGATGATGGTACTAAAAATATTTATGCACCGACCCTCGTCGTCGTTAAAAATGGTACCATTATCTTCTTTGATAGTGAAACCTCAATCATGACTGGTACTACTACTCCAACCGACTACTGGAACGAAATGCGCGTCAATATCAAGACTAATACTTTAAAAAACATTTTTACCCAATATTTAAGTGAATAGGAGTTTTATATATGAATGATACAAGAAAAGGTGGCGTTAAAGCCCTATTATTTATTTTTTTCTTAAGTCTTCTAACTGTCGGTGGTTACATATTAACCTACGAATTAACTAAAAAAGAGACTAAAACTTCTTTATCCGAACTAAAAGACGAGAATAAAAAGTTTGAAAATTTAAAAATTGACCCTGAAAATGAATATATTTATTATGAAGATGTCAATACTATAAGTAAGGAGCATGACATAACCTACCAAAGAGTTATTCTAAATATTAATAGCCCCGACGCTAAGAATTTACAAAGTACTCTAAACAACGCTACCGAAGAAATAGAGTCTAGCCTAAAAAAGATAAGTGAAACCACCATCTCGGAAGAAGAAGAGGCGAAAATAATTTATAAAAATGACGACATCTACGAGACTGATTATCACCAATATACCCGTTATTTTACTCCCGAATATATCTCTTTATTAATTGAAAAGTTCCACTTTGACTGTTTTAATGGACCCGTTTACCAAAAAAGTCAAGCTTACGTTTTTGATACCTCGACTGGTAATCTTCTAACTAACACTGAACTTTTAAAACTTCATCATCTTACTCTTGAAAAATTGAAAGTCAAAGTCCAAGAAAAACTCACCATTAATAACCAAAATAACGAAATAGATATCACCGCTACTCTTAATAACCTCGATTCTGAAGATAATTATGGTTTATTTATCAATAAAAGTGGACATTTAACACTAAGTTACCTTGTCAAATCTTCCCAAGTTGATTATAATGATAGTATAGTATTAAATTAAAGGAGAAAAAAATGAATAATAGTGAAGAAAAAATGCAAAAAACAATCGAGAGTTTAGAAACCAGACTCTTAAACATTCGGGCAGGTCGTGCTAATCCTGCGATGTTAAATGGTATACACGCTAGTTACTATGGTACTCCAACTCCCATTATGTCTCTAGCTAATATTACCGTTCCTGAGGCTCGTAGTCTCATGATTAAACCTTTTGACAAAGGGGCCCTAAAAGACATCGAACGCGCTTTAAATGAAGCTAATCTTGGCATAACGCCTGTTAACAATGGTGAAGTAATAATATTGACTGTTCCTGAACTAACCGAGGAAAAAAGAGTCGATTATGTAAAACAAGCTAAAGCCATCTGTGAAGAGGCGAGGGTAGCTCTTCGAAATATCCGCCAAGATGCTAATAACGAAATCAAAAAAGCTGAATTACCCGAGGATGAAGAAAAAATGTATTTAGAAGATATACAAGACCAAATCACAACATATAATAAAAAGATAGATGAAATATTTAAAAATAAAGAAAGTGAGTTGATGAAAATCTAGAAATGAAAAAGAATAACTCAGAAATAGATAAAAGAGAAGTTAATGAAATATTGCTTTTAGCTAAAAAGATTTTAAAAGTTACTTACATTGTAATGATAACCGCCATCATTTTCTTTGGCACCATCATCTTAAAAAATCTTCGCATTTGGCACCTTTTATTAACTCTCTTAGGCGTTATATCTCCCTTATTTATTGGATTTATCATCGCTTGGCTCTTTAACCCCTTAGTCACTAAAATGAGTGAAAAGGGTATACCTAGAATTGCTGGAAGTCTCATAATTTATAGTATCTTACTAATCTTTATTTACATCTTCCTGCGTCTTTTAATACCAACTTTGTACAGTCAAATAAACGATTTTATCACGACTCTTCCTGCCATTTTAGACAAATTTAAAGTAATCATTACAAACTTCTTCGACCAAGTCTCCATAAGTGGTATTGACTTAACAACCATCAAGAATAACTTATTTAGCGGCTCTGAAGCTTATTTTGTTTCTTTCATCAATGCTTTACCTAACACTGTTATTAACATAGCCGGAAACCTCTTCCAAGGCTTAGGTACTATTTTAATAAGTCTTGTTGTCGGTCTTTATATGCTCTTTGATTTTGATTCCATATCTAAACACTTTTTAAAACTTGTTCCTAACAAGAATAAATATGAAATTGAAATCTTACTTGGAGACATAGGTCGTGAGGTCCGAAAAACTGTAAGTGGCACTTTATTCGTGGCCTTTATGGTCTTTGTCTGTGACTCATTTGGTTTCGCCATTGTTGGTCTAAATGCCCCTTTATTATTCGGCCTTGTATGTGGTCTAACTGACCTTATTCCCTACATTGGTCCTTATATCGGAGGTGCCGCAGCCCTTATCATGGCATTTTCTCAAGGTTCTATTACCGGTATTGCCGTTCTAATCGTCTGTGTTGTCGTCCAATTAGTTGAAAATTACATCTTACAGCCTATAATAATGAGTAAAACTACCCAACTGCATCCCGTCACTATCATCATTGGTTTACTCATTTTTGCCCATTATTTTGGCATTGTAGGCATGATTATTGCAACTCCTTGTATTGCCCTCTTAAAAGTAATTTTCCGCTTTATCGTTAAAAAATATGACTTATTTAAAGATGATGAAGTTCTCTTAAAAGAAGTTCTAAAATAAAGGCTTAACTTAAAAGTCTTTTTTTAATTAAAATATATCTCTCTTAAGTGTTTTCCCACAAATATAATCTAGCGAAACCCCAAATCTTTCTCCAAACATCACTAAATAATTAAGATTAACTGTCTCAGGCTTTTTTTCATACTTACAAATAGTTGGTATTGTTAAATTAAAATAGTTTGCTAGTTCCCTTTGACTTACTTTTCGCATTTTTCGCACATACCTTAAACTAAACCGCAAATACTTATAATCTATTGCTTCTTCAGTATTATAACTAATCGTATTCCTAGTTAAACCTACTAAAGAATTTAACGAGACTTTATAAAAATTTGCCAAAATATTTATCTCTTCTAAACTCATCGGTCTTACTCCCGCTTCATATATTTTATATGTTTTAAGTGATACTTTTAATATGTTCGCCAAGTCCTGTTGTGATAATTTATTATTCATTCTAAGACTCGCTAAAAGTAATTTATTTTGCATCCAATATTCCCCCTAAACAAGTTCCTATCATACCACATTTTCCTCCGAAATTTTGTCGAATTTTGTCACGAAACTTAAAAAACGGTCCCAAATTTCAAAAATAAAAAG
>CANOGG010000167.1 GCA_947565485.1 uncultured Mycoplasma sp.
CTCACCAGATGCTGCATCACGATAAATATCTCTTAATTCAGGTCTTAAATTTGCTCTTACAACTAAAGAATTACTATTACTTAATTCATTATCAGTATTAACTTCTAACTTTTTCTTATCAAAGTTCATCGCAAACACCCCTAATTCAATGGCATCTATTATATCATAAATTTTAGAATTTGCAAGAAAAACTTTCGTCTTACTAATTAAAATGTGACTTTTAAATCAAAATGTTACATATTAAAGTTGGTGTTTTAACCAATTTTTTTCACTCCAATCAAAAAAAGACCTTAAATTTTGTCTTATTTTAACTTTAATCTCTCTATTCTCTCATCAAAATCGTCACTTCGACACACAAAAGACCCACTAACTGCTATATCTAATTCTGGCACTAACTTAATCGTTTCCTCATTTATTCCTCCATCCATCTCAATTTTAAAATTTAGTTTATCTTTTTCTCTTATCTCCCTTACTTGCTTGAGTCTTTCTCTTGAAGTCTCGATAAAACTTTGGCCCCCCATTCCTGGTTCAACACTCATAATCAAAACTAAATCAATCATCGAGAAGTATGGCATCAATTCTAAGATATCTGTCCCTGGTTTAATTGCGAGCCCCACCTTTATCCCATGTTTTTTTATCTGTTCGATAGTTTTAACGACATCTTTAGTCGCCTCAACCTGAAAAGTTATATATACTGGCTGAAGTTTAGCAAGTCTCTCAACATATATTATAGGGTCAAACACCATCAAATGCACATCAAGAGGTTTCTCACTCTCTAAAAACAGCTCTTCTATTTCCTCCATCGTAAAATTCTTCGTTGGCACAAATCCTCCATCCATCAAATCGACATGAATATAGTCTGCCTTTGATTTCTGTAACTTCTCTATCGTTCTCTTTTTCTCCAAACGACTCACTAAATATGAAACACTTATTTCCATTTTTTATCTCCCCTCAACTATTACTTTATAATTATCATATCTTGATTGCCTTATTTCGCCCTTTTTAACTAATTCTTTAACCCCACAATTTTCCTCTTTTACATGACTACAATCCCGGTATTCACAACAAACATCTCTAAATTCATAAAAAGCCTCTCTTATTTCTTCTTTCGAATACTCCGTCAAATCAAACGCTGAAAATCCTGGCGTATCTGCTATATACACTCCCCGAACCTCATGAAACTCTGTATGTCTTGTTGTATGTTTTCCTCGCCCGAGCGCTTTACTTATCGGCGCTACTTTTAAATCAAAACTAGCATCAATCTTATTAATTAAACTTGATTTTCCCGCCCCTGTCTGACCAGTCAAAACGACAAATTTAGTCTCTAAATAACTCATTAACTCTTCTATTTCCAAATTTGTAAATGTCCTAATTCCTATATTTTCATAATACTCTCGTAAAACTTCTAGCTCCTGTAACTTTTCTTTATCAGCTAAATCAAGTTTCGTAAAACAAATAATCGGCTCTACTTTAGCTATTACCACGCTCGTTATCTGTTTATCAAGCAATAATAAAGCTAACTCTGGCTCTACCAAACTAGTCACAATAATCGCTATATCAACATTACTAATATGTGGCCTTTTAAGTTCATTCCTTCGTTTATCTATCTTCCAGATATACTTCTCTTTTTCATCAATTTCTACCTCATCACCAACAAGAGGGATAAGTTTTTCTTGTCGAAACTTACCCCTCGCTTTACAAACATAATCTTCATCATTAACTCTAACAGTATAACTATCACTTATATTCTTAATAATTTTTCCTCTAACCATAACTCCTCCTAATCCAAATCATTATCATCTAAATCCGTATCTCCATCTCCCCCAAGACCTTCATCATAGTTATCCACGGCCTGCGCTACTTTAATACTAAATGATTGCCCCGCAACTATAGTATAACCTTCGGGTCTTGATTGATAAAAGATTGTTCCCGCTGGATAATCATCCGTCGCCACATAATTCACATTTAACGACAACTGATAATTATCTGCAAAATCTTGAACCTCCTCAACTGTAAATGTTCCATCTTTAAAATTCGGATACTTACTTACCACATCAGGTATATAAATAGTTATGGAATCTCCCACTGATAACTTTTCTCCACTCTTAACTGATTGATCAATTATCTTTCCATCTTCATAATCAGACTCACTACCCTCAGTTACCTTCCTCTTTTCTACCAAAACTTGTAAGCCTAACGCTTCTAGCTTTCCTTTAATTTCCAAATAACTCCTATCTTTATAGTCTTCAATTGTAATTTGTGTATCACCAAGCGATACATAAAGTGTAATCTCTGTTCCACTTTTTCGCTTCGAACCAATCGATGGATTAGTTCGCACGACATTTCCTTCTTTAACCTCACTAGATGATATTTCCTCCTGTTTATCGGAGACACTGAAGCCAGCATCCTGCAATTTATCTATTGCTTCTCGCACGCTTAAATTTGTAACATCGGGTATCACCGCTTGCTTTCCATTTGTAATAATTGGTATTAAAACAATTACTGATGTAATACCCACTACTAAGCCTGTAAATACAAAGGCTAATATAATTAATAATTTATTTTGCTTTTTCAAATCATCACCTGTTATCTTATTTACCACGATTTTCTCTTCATCATTTCTTTTTATATTTTCCTGTGGTTTACTTTCTTTCTCTTTTTTAACCATTTTTGCGAGTTTCACATCATCGCCATCAACCTCTGAATACTTAAAAGTAATAATCGGCTCATTAGCTCTATAATCATCTAGACAAGTCTTTAAATCTTCATACATTTCTCTCGCATCATTATATCTATTCTTGGGATTTTTTGCTGTCGCTTTCTTAATAATATTCACAATACTATTTGGTACAATCGCTACTTTCTCTCTAATATCAGGAATAGGTTCTTTTAAATGTTTAAGCGCTATCTCTACAGCATTATCTCCTTTAAATGGTAACTCCCCACTAATAAGTTCATACATCACTATTCCCATCGAATAAATATCACTTCTAAGGGTTGAACCTTGCCCACTTGCTTGTTCTGGTGGTAAATAATGCACACTTCCCATCACTGAATTAGTTTGAGTCAGTTGGGTCGCATTCATCGCCATGGCAATCCCAAAATCGGTAATCTTCACCAGACCATTTTCTAATATCATAATATTTTGCGGTTTAATGTCTCTATGGACGATACACGAATCATGGGCTACACTCATTCCATCTGTAATCTGCATCATAATATCGACCGCTTCACTAAGAGTGAGCTTTCCCCTTCGCTTTAGCAAATTCTTCAAGTGTTTCCCTTCAATATATTCCATGACAATATAATATTCCCCATCATCTTCGCCCACATCATAAACTTCAACAATATTCTGATGCGCCAGCGAACTAGCCGCCAACGCTTCTCTTTGAAACCGTCTCACAAACTTCTCATCATTCGATAAATCTCCCCGTAAGACTTTAACGGCCACATTTCTATCTAGTATCGTATCATAAGCGAGATATACATTAGCCATTCCACCTTCGCCTATCGACTTAATTATCTGATATCTATCACTAATCTTTTGCCCTTTCATTATCATTTTGCGGCACTCCCTTCACTAATAACTAAATATGCGACGGAAATATTATCAGTGCCCCCTCTAGCATTAC
>CANOGG010000168.1 GCA_947565485.1 uncultured Mycoplasma sp.
CATCACCACTTGTTCCTGAAAACATAGAGTCATCAGTTGGTGTTCCTCCAGCTATAATTGAACCAGCTGTGATTCCTCCACTCTCTTTATCAAAATACAAATAACAACTTGTTCCACTCTTCGTTAAATTCTTCACTGCCAAATACCATTCTCCATCATTCCAATCCGGTGTTGCCTCATTCGTACATGTACTCTTACTCTTATTAAAACCTAAACCAGAATTAGAATCAGGTATATTATCCACTCTTCCATAATCAGCATCACCTTCCCCCTTGACATACACTGCCATAATATTAACATCAGGCTTATTCTTTCCCTCTTCAACCGTCACATCACCCTGGAACTTATTACCCATATCCGCTGACTGGTCACTATCCAAATTAGGATACTCTAACACTACATAATAATATACCACTTGTCCATCACTAGTCGCTGTAATAAATTCATCTTCAACAAGTGTTGTTTTAGCTTCACCTTGAACTATCTCCCCAGTAGCAATCACTCCCCCTAAACTACTCTCATTACTAATTGTACACTCTTCAAAATAAGCTTTACCACCAACAACACTCTCTACCTTTTTATCACAACTAACACTCACATTTACTTGATTACTAGTCTTATATACACTAAACTTAAGAGGAATACCTAACCCATTATTACCAGTCCAAATTAAGTTATAAGGCACCAAATCATTCTTTCCCGTCGCTGTTAACTTAATACTTGAAATATTCTTATGTCCTGGTAAAATATCTAAATCATTAAATGATAAAGTTCCCTCTGTCTTAAGTAACGCCTCTCCAATATTCGCGGTCTTTGTATTAACATTTACCCTCGGATTTCCATTTACTTTCCCATTAGCCATAAAATACGAATAAGAAACTGCCACTGCTACAATAAGTAACAAACAAAATACAATTACTAATGTCCTCTTATTCTTATTACTTCCCTTAATATCCATAAACAACCACTCCTCTACAATCACTTCTTAATACTCGCCAATTCATTTTTTCATCATCACCCTTTACTTCCTACTATTCTAAACCAAAACCCAACTTTTTTCATTACTTTTGCCAAATGTTATCAAAATCTATCAAAATAAGACACTAAGAACCAAATATCTCATATCTTAATTATCTACTAAAATTATACCCAAGAAACAACTTAAAAGTCAATCAAAAAACGCCGATATTATTCCCTTAAAATCTAACATTAAAACTCTAATAAGTGAATATTATCAGCAATTAAAAGAAAAAATTGGTGCTGCATCAAGCCATAATTTATTACTTAATTATACATATTATTTACACTAAATAGTCAAAAGCCAAAAGAAAAAGCAAGCAGGCAATTTTTTCGGCAACTTTAAAGCAACACCTATTTATCTTGCCTATTCATAAGCCAATCAATTACATTTATTTTTCTTATTCCCTTAAAATCTACCTCTGGATCAACATCCATCGTTAAGATATATTTCGGATAATGGTCATTAATAGAATCCAACACCTGAACTTCTCTCTCCCAAGTCTTTTTATCTCTTACTGTATAAGCTACTTGAAAATATTGAACCCCCCGACTATTTTCCGCCACAAAATCTATTTCCTTATCTCCCACTTTTCCTATATATACTTTATAACCTCTTCTTACCAATTCCAAATAAACAATATTTTCTAAAATATGTCCCAAATCTACATACTTTCTCCCCAAGAGTGCATATCTCATTGTAACATCTGTCGCATAATATTTTTCCCCACTTTGCAAATACTGTTTACCCTTAACATCATATCGCATCACCCTATTAAAAATATAACTTTCCACCAAAGAATCTAAATAACTCTCTACCGTATGAACCGATATAGTTGTTCCATGAGAATTAAGTGTATCTGCTATTTTCTTTATTGACAATATACTACCAACACTCAAAAACATAAATTCTGATAATCTTTTTAATACCCCTGTATCTGCTATTTTTTTCCTTTTCTCAATATCTTTTACTATAATCGTATTATATATACTATCCAAATATTTATCTTTTTTCTCTTGATTATCTAATTTTAAAGCATAGGGCATTGAACTATTATTAACATACTTTAAATATAACTTTTCATCACCCTCTTCTTTATAATAAGATGCATACTCCTTAAATGACAAAGGAAACATTTTAAACTCTATATATCTTCCTGATAATAATGTTGCTAATTCTCCTGATAAAAGATAAGCATTAGACCCTGTTATATATTCATCAACATTTTTCTTAATATATAAGCCATCCACTGCTTTTTGAAACTTTTCTACTACTTGTACTTCATCTGAAAATACATAATACATATCATCATCTTGTATTTTCTTATTCACAAAATCATAAAGTTCTCTATAATCTTTAAAATCATACTCTGGCGATTCAAGATTAAGTGCTACAATATGGTCACTCTTAACACCAATTTGTTTCAAATATTCTATATATAACTGAAATAATGTTGACTTACCACACCCCTTAATACCCGTAACTACCTTTATTAAGTCTTTATCCCTCCATTTTTTTAATTCCTTTAAATACTCATTTCTCTCTATCATTACTATCATTCCTTTAATTCAATTATAACGCAATCTCCAAAAATATCCATCTTTTTCTTAATTCATGTCACTTTTTCATATAAAAAAGCAAAACCCAAAGAATTTCACTCTAATTTCTAAGCTGATTAATCGGCACTACAATTACTCCATCATCTCTTTTATAAGCCGCATTTCCAAGTCCCGTAATAACCACTAACACCACAAGCTTATCATCATCAAGTGCCTCTTTAAATCTTAGCAAACTAGCCGCACCATTATCTACCCCATTAGCTCCAAGTTTAATTTCAAAAGCTCCATATCTTCCATCTTCTAACTCGATAATCGCATCTACTTCTCTATTCTTATCATCTCGGTAATGATAAACTCTTGCTCCTATACTCTCTGCATATATCAATAAATCTCTTAAAACCAAATTTTCAAACATAAACCCAAAAGTATGTAAATCTCCAATTAATTTATCCTCACTTGCACCTATTAATCCACAAGCTAAAGACGAATCCACAAAAATCCTCTTAACTGTTCTTCCCACCCTAACTGATGACCTAATATTAGGACTAAAAGGCGGTATTTCCTCAATCACAAAAAGTCTTTTAAAAACACTCAAATAATTAGAAATAGTATCTATATCTATCTTTGAATCTTCATCTATATCATTCCTCAAAGTTGTTTTACTAACAATTGTCGCATTATTCCTCGCGAGAGCCTTTAACAACCTCTCCATCTTTTGCGAATCATATTTCGTCTCATCTAATTTATATACATCTTCTTCTAACAATGATTTTATATAAGCTTTTGGTACTAAACTAATATCCTGCTCTAACTGAGTACTCCCAGGCCATCCCCCTCTTATAACTAATCTCGCTAAACCCTCCAAACTTAAACCTTGACCCATTTTTGCATCTATGACCCCATTAAAAAGTTCTTTAAGTGATATTACTCCCGAAGACTCTCCACTCTCAAAGAGTGACATAGGTCTCATTCTTAATTTTGCAATCCTACCTGTACCACCTCACCACCGGACACTTTTAATTTAGCCTAGATAAACACTGGACAAAATAAAC
>CANOGG010000169.1 GCA_947565485.1 uncultured Mycoplasma sp.
ATTTAGCAAGACTTACACTGAATAATATCACAATAAGCGCTAATACTATAAATGTAATTATTGTTATTATTTTCTTTTTATGATTTTTGTTTAAGACTTCTATTTCCATAACCTATTCACCTGGTGTGTAACTTCATTTATCAAGGCATGTAAAAAAATATTTGTCTTTAGACCAATTTCCAAACTCTCTATCATAATATTTTTATCTTTCCTCTCTTTCATTTTCAATAAATTAGAAATTTCTACTTTATACTTTTATTATACCTTGTGTTAAAGTTTTAGTCAAGAAAATTCTCATTATTTACCAAGTTTAATTTTATGCTATAAAATCTTATGAGAAAATGACTTGAAATAAGGTGGTAGAATATGTATTCTAAAAAGTTAACTGAAATTATCAATAGAAATGGAATTAAGAAAAGAGACTTAGCTAAAGTTTTAAATATTGATGAAAGTACCTACTCTCATTATGAGTCAGAGAATAATATTATGCCTATTAAACATTTAAATACTATTTGTAATTATCTTGATGTTTCAATAGATTATATATTTAGTTTAACAGAACAAAAGAATTATAAAAATTATAGGAAAGAAATTGATAAACAGATTATGGGTAAAAGATTAAAAGAATTTAGAAAAGAGAATAATTTAACACAAGTAAAACTAGCTAATATATTAAATATTGCTAATGGGACGATTGCAGAGTATGAACGTGGTAAGAATATTATTGCTACCCCTTTTCTATATTTTTTATGTAAGAATTATGGGATAAGTGCGGATTATGTTCTAGGGAAAGTAGATAATACTAAAAATATAAGAAAGATTGAGAATAATTAAAGAAAAAATAAGCTTTTTTAAAATAATTAGCTTATTTTTTTAGGGTTATAATATTTAGGTTCCCTCGACTACTAAGGGAGTTGAAGCTTCTCCATTTCCAGAGACAAAGACTGTATCTGCTTTTAAATTTATGACTGGTCTAACGCCTCGAGTACTATCTGCACGATTGTTATCAAGCCAACCATTTGAATGTACCATGTATAGGCGTACATATCCACTGTAGAAGAAATATGGAGTCATTGTCCAATAATGGCTACTCGTATACAGATATGTATTGGTATTTGTTGAATTATTATTGGTTATCATACCACCCATTACAATTTCATCCGCGCTTATAAGACCCACATTAGTCTCAAATATATCATTTACATCTGTGCATAATAAACTTGGTACTCTATTTTTAATATTTAATCTTGAATATGCAGCATAATCAGTTTTTGTAGTCCCTACTCCATTTCCTTCCGTTACTGTTCTATCATTGCAAAATCCGGCATCTATGTCTATTTTACTAGAAAAATTAATGCTAGTTGCTAAAGTTCTATTATACCAGGAATTTAATTCATCAAGTATGGTTGACGTTATTTCTTTTCCATTTTTATAAACTTGAGACGTCTTAGTTTATAATATTAGAATACAATATTTTACACCGTTTGTCAATCTATTTTTAGGTATATAGGACATAATATTGTTTATAAAAATGGTACATGAGAAAATTTGCTCAGGTGATTACTTATGTATAAGAATAATCTTATTAAGGTGAGAGAAAAAAACAAAGTTATTCAGCAGGAAATTGCAAATATATTAGAAATATAAAGAAGTAGATATTCGCGATATGAAGTGGAATATGATATCATGCCGCTTAAACATCTTATTATTATTTGTGATTATTTTAAGGTGTCATTAGACTATATCTTTGAGTTTAACAAGCAAGAGAGTTATGACAAGTCCATAGATGGTATAGATAGTAAAAAAGCGGGCGAAAGATTAAAAGAGTTTAGAAAAGATAATAAGCTTACTTTAGAGAAATTAGGTAAGAGTTTAAATTGTTCTTATGGAACGATTGCAGGTTATGAGAGCGGAAGATATCTCATCTCGACATCTTTTCTCTATGAGTTATGTGCTAAATATAAGATAAGTGCGGATTATTTAGTAGGTAAAATAGATATAGACCCGATAAATACTAAACTTGAGGATATAATGGATAAAATATTAAATATTTTTGACAACGAATAAATAAAAAAGACTTTAGCAAATACTAAGGTCTATATTTTTTACTCTTCTTTTCTCGTAGGTAAGTCGATTGTTTTTGGTAAATCAACTGGGGTGTAAGTGCTTGCCTGAGTAACGCCACTTGTTACTGGTTTAATCTCAGGAGTACTTGGAACTTGATTATTATTCATAGTAGGTGTTGGAGCTACATAAACAGAACTAAATTGACGAGGAGTTGTATCTTTGGCAGTGATTTCACTCATTGGAGTTACTTTTACTTCTTCGTAAGTAGAACTTGGTTTGGTGCTTTGTTCTAATTCGTCTAACTCTTTAGATATAGATTTGGCTAAAGCATCAAAGTCAATGTTTGGAACACTCACCTCTTCATTCTTGACATTTTCAACAGGTCGATAGTAAGTTTCACCAATTACTGGTTCTTCAATAATAGGTCGATTATTAATTGGTGGTTCAGTATTTAGGATTGGTGATACTTTCTCTTCAATTATAGGTGTCGTTGGTTCAGTTGGAATAACTGGTTCTTCAGGAATATTAATTTTTATTGGCTCCATTACTTTTGGAGTTGGATTATTAAAATTAATTGGTTCAACTGGTTTAACCTCAGGTATTGGTGGTTCAGGTATAGGGTTTATTGGTTCATTAATGATAGGACTAGGTGCCTGAGTCTCATTGATGATTGGCGTTGGATTAATAGGACCTATAGGACCATTTAAGTTAGGATTTGGTACATTAGGTATTATAGGTTCACTTGGAGTTGGTTCATTGATAATTGGTACCACAGGGTCAATAGCTGGGGCGCTTGCAGCGGGATTAACATTCACTTTAGGTTCAATAGGCGCAATATCACCAAAGCTCATTGGTTCAATCGGATTAATAGGTGCTACTGGTGGAACTGGAGTATCAATACTCACATTATTATTTATAGGAGCGACTGGCGTTAGAGGCACATTAGTACTAGCACTTATATCTAGTGGAGCAATTGGGGTCATCTCTTTAAAAGCATCAACACCAGTGTTTGTATCAGTAGTTGATACATTTTCTTCTTCCATCTTTCTTTTCTTTTCATCTTTTTTGCCAAAAAATAAAACGATTAAAAACGTTACAACTAAGACAGAAATAACGGCAAAAAGTCCTATACCAAAAAAGTTACTTTCATATAATTTACTAAGGAATTCCATCCTTTACACCACCTTTTATTCTATTAATAAGTCTATCATATATATATTCTAAAATCAAGAAAAAAATGCAAATTTATATTGCAATTTTCTATAACAATATTTACGTGCTTTTAAAATCAGAGCTTTTTTACATGAATTTATTCATTTGACTCATGACTTGGTTAACCTGTTTTTTACTTGGTTTACGTCCCATCGATGTCATCATAACTTCAATCATTTTTTCATTAATGGGAGGATTTTTCTGTAAATATTTTTTAGTAAATATTCTAGCAATTAAGAAACCGGCGATTAAACCAACAACTAAACCAATTATACACCATAAAATTTGGCCCCACATAAGAGATGCCTC
>CANOGG010000170.1 GCA_947565485.1 uncultured Mycoplasma sp.
CTGCAACTTTATCCAAAACTTCTTTAAGTGACTTCTTACCTAAATTACGTATCTTTGTTACTTCCACTTCTCTTTTTGAAATAAGGTCTTGTACAGTATGAATACCTGCTCTTTTAAGACAATTATAAGCTCTAACAGAAAACTCAATCTCTTCAATTGGTGTCTCAAGCGTCTTCGTAATTGTATCAACCTTCTTCTCTTGCATCAAACCAGTAATATCACTTATTGAATTAAGGTCTGCTACAATATTAAAATGTTCAATCAAAATTCTAGCCGAAAGAGCCATTGCTTCTTCTGGAGTCATAGCCCCATTTGTACTAATTTCCATTGTAAGCTTATCATAATTTTCGTTTTGACCTACACGTGTAGACTCCACTTCATACTTCACAAGTTCAATTGCTGAATAATTAGAATCTATTGCTATCATTCCAATCTTATTATCTGCAAATATCTTTTTATTCTCTTTCGCATCAACATATCCACTACCATTTGAAATCGTAACTTCCATATCAAGCTTTCCACCACTAACTAAATTACAAATAACAAGTTCGGGGTTAATAATATCAACATCAGCATTTGGCTCAAAGTCTCCTGCCGTAACAGGTCCCTCTGTATCTTTAAATAATCTGAGTGTCTTAACTTCTTCTGTATGATTTTTAACAACTACATTTTTAAGTGCTAAAACTATACTCGTTACGTCCTCAACTACACCATCAATCTTTTGGAATTCATGTAAAACTCCTTCAATCTTAACTGCCACAATTGCACTACCTGGTAAACTTGATAACATAACTCTTCTAATTGCATTACCAATAGTTGTTCCAAACCCTCTCTCAAGTGGTTCTAATTCAAACTTTCCATAATGACTGCTCTCTTGATACTCAGCAATCCTATAATCTGGTTTTTCAAAACTAATCATATTCTAATACCCTTTCTCTATACAAATTAATTTCTTGGACGTTTAGGTGGACGACAACCATTATGTGGTACTGGAGTCTCATCTGTTATTGATAATATCTCAAGTCCCGCTGCTTGTAAAGACCTAATAGCAGTTTCTCTACCACTACCTAAACCTTTAACAACCACATCAATCTTTTTTACGCCTTGCTCCATCGCTGCCTTAGCCGCTGCATCCGCTGCAATACCTGCTGCAAAAGGAGTTTTTTTCTTACTTCCTTTATACCCAATAGTACCACTAGAAGCCCAAGCAATAACATTACCATCTTTCTCTGTAATAGTAACAATTGTATTATTATAAGTAGAATGAATATGCGCAACAGCCTCAGGAATATTCTTTTTAACTTTTCTTTTTCTTCTATTATATGCCATAATTTACCTCCTACTTTCCTACCTTTTTCTTGTTAGCTACTACTTTACCTCTACCCTTACGAGTATGGGCATTACGACTAGTTCTCTGTCCTCTAACTGGAAGACCTTTCTTATGTCTAATACCTTGATAGCAACCAATCTCCATCTTATTTTTAATACTCATTTGAACGTTACGACGAAGATCACCTTCTACGACATGATTATCAACTTCCTTACGAATTTTCGCAATCTCTTCATCACTCAAATCTTTAACTTTCTTCTCAGGATCAACTCCTGCATTCTTACAAATAGTTCTTCCTAAATTTCTACCAATACCATATATTGCTGTAAGACCAATAAATATATGTTTCTCACTTGGTAATTCAATATTTTTAATACGTGCCATTAATTTACCTCCTTAATTAACCTTGAGTTTGTTTGTGTTTAGGATTCTCACAAATAACCATTACTTTACCTTTTCTTCTTATAACTTTGCACTTCTTACAAATCGGCTTAACCGAAGCTCTAACTTTCATAATAATACCTCCATTATCTCTTATTCCATACTATCCGCCCACGTGTTAAATCATAAGGCGAAAGCTCTATTGTTACTGTGTCACCTGGTAGAATACGAATCGTATTTACTCGCATTTTACCAGAAACGTAGGCATTTACAGTAAAACCATTTGGTAGCTCTACTAAGCAATCTCCACCTTTTAAAATCTCAACTACTTTTCCTTCTACTTCAATTTTTTCTTCTCGAACACTCTGTTCATTATTTCTTTTATATTTTTTCGCCATCGCTAATATCTCCTGTCAAAATTTTATATCCTTCATGAGTAACCACCACTGTATGCTCAAAATGGGCACTAGGCATCTCATCATCAGTCAGTATTGTCCAATCATTATCATGTAGATAAACATATCTCTCACCTAAATTAAGCATTGGTTCCACTGCGATTACCATACCAGTCTTTAGTGTTACTCCCGTATTTTTCTTTCCATAATTTGGAACATCAGGCTCTTCGTGAATATTGGTTCCCACACCATGGCCCACTAATTCTTCAACTACTGTTAAACCATGTTCGTGAGCAAAATTCTCTATCGCATAACCTATATCACCAATTTTTGCTCCCTCTTTAATTACACTCAAGCCCTCATATAAAGCTTTCTCTGTATTTGTAACTAATTCTTGAACATCATCTGATACCTCTCCAACCACATAAGTTCTAGCAGCATCACTATGATATCCATGGACTTCTACACCTACATCAATGGAAACTATATCACCATTTTTTATCTTACGCTTACTTGGTATTCCATGTACCACTTCATCATTAATTGATACACATATACTAGCAGGAAATCCCTCATAGTTTAAAAATGATGGTTTTGCTTTATGCTTTGTAATAAAGTCATTTGCGACTTTATCAAGCTCATTTGTTGTAACACCTGGCTTAACATGTTTCTTAATCTCCTCATGTGTAAGATAATTAAGATACCCTGCTTCTCGCATAAGCTTTATTTCTCTCTCACTCTTAATCGTAATCATAAGGAAACCTCACTAACTACATCTTGATATAGCTTATTTATTTCTCCTACCTTTACTTCCCGTAAAAGATTTTTAGCTTTATAAAACTCTATAATCTTACTCGCTTCCCTCATATAAGCATCATATCTTCTAGCAAAAGACTCTTCATTATCATCATCACGCTTAATGAGTTCCACCATACATTTATCACATTGATTAGCCACTTTTGGCCTAACCTCTGGAAAATATATATTATAACTCTTTTTACAAACGGGACAATTAAGTCTTCCCACAATTCTCTTAAGCGCTAGTTCTCTATCCACATTAAGATAGATAACTACATTGTTAGTAACTTCTCTACTTACTAACATTTCCTCTAACTTCTCTGCTTGATTAAGTGTCCTTGGAAATCCATCTAAGATAAATGGTTTATCACTATCTAACTTTGCTAAAGCACTCGATATAAGTTCAATCATAACTTCATCACTTACTAAAGCTCCACTAGCCATAATACTCTTTAGCTTACTCCCAAGCTCACTTCCACTAACCTGTTCTTCTCTTAAGATATCACCAGTACTTATATGCTGATAACCGTAATTATTAACTAAATAATCACTAACCGTTCCTTTACCCGCCGCGGGAGGCGCAATAAATATGATATTTCGCATACTTATCTAAACCTCTTCTTGCGTGCTTGGTAACTTCTAGCAGTTAAGCTACTTTCTATCTGTTTATAAG